>NZ_AQPL01000200.1:0-2965 GCF_000395345.1 Cupriavidus sp. WS
GAGGACGTTGCCTGTGGCCACCAGCCGCAGGTGGTGATCCGCCGCAGCCTGTTCGACGCCGGCGCGGTGAATGTCGTCCATCGGCCGGTAGAGCAGGTTGAGCGCCATCCAGGCCCGGCCAGCGAAGGTGGCTGAGATCCAGGCGGCCTGGCTGCCGAGTTTCTCCGCGGGCGCGCAATACTCCGGCGTGAAGACGATGAGGCAGTCAGGCAGGCCGCGCAGATGGGAGTAGGGCGGCTCGGGGGAGGCCAGATCCCGCAGGGTTAGCTGGTAGCTACCTTTCGCGGCACGCATGCGCCCGAGTGTGATCAGCTCGCACAGATTGCCGTAGCCGGCGCGGTTGCGGGCCAGCGCAACGAAGGACAAGGCCGGGCTGCCATCTGCATTCACGAGACGGAAGGAGGCGCCGACGAGGAGCTTCAGGCCGTGCTGCTTGGCAACGGTGTGCGCGCGCACGATACCGGCCAGGGAGCATTCGTCGGTGATTGCCAGCGCGTGGTAGCCCAGTTGCACCGCGCGCTCGGCCAGTTCTTCGGCGCGGGACGCGCCCTGAAGGAAAGAGAAATTCGAGAGGCAGTGCAACTCGGCGTAGTCGGGAAGCCCGACGCCGGAAGAAGTGGGCAACATGGCTCGATCACCCGAATAGCCCGTGCAGGTACCACCGTGCGGCATCGCCCTCGCGACTGCCCATGCGCTCCTGAAAGATCCAGTAGCAGGCATGGTCGCGGCCCTCGGCCACGTAGTAGTCGCGCGTGACCACCTCGCCGGCCCACCATCCCGCCTCGATGCGCTCCGGTGGAGATACCATGCGCAGCGGGGAGCCGTAGTAGGGGCGATGCTCGCGCTCGAGCAGGGGGATCGGCTGGTCCAGCAGCCAGACCGGCCGTGGGAGCGCGGGCGCGGTGGTGCCGGCGGGGATCTTGGCCGTCACGGGCACCCAGGCGTTCGCGACGGCGGGCCGGTAGTCTGGCTGCAGCGCCGGCTGCAGGACGCGATCCGCGCCCAGTCGAGCGACGAGCAATTCCAACAGCCGTGTGTGGTCCTCCGGCGTGCCGCCCGGTTCAGGGAACAGGCTTTGGCTCGGCGGGGCCAGCGGCTGGGTATCGATGGCCGCCAATTGCACGGCGATCATGGGCGCGTCGATGCTCAGCCGTGCCAGCCGCTCGCGCAGCAGGCGGACCAGGTGATCGGCATGCCAGTTCGACTCGGCCAAGGCAATCTCAACGACCGTCGGCGGGATCGCCTCCCGACCTCGCTCATGATGCAGGGACACAGCAAAGCGCGTGATGGCCAGGTGCCGCGCCGTGAGCCAGCCGATCAGCTGCTCGATCAAGCCGGAGACGTAGGCGAGGGTGGCCTCCACGTGCTCGATACGGTCGGGCAGGTCCACCCTCGCGGAAAATTCCGGTGGCGCCTCCAGCCAGTCGAACACTTCCGCTGCCTCGCCCAGCGCGCGGTCGAGCGCTTCGTTGATGGCGGCGCCGCAGCGCCGCTGCAGGCCGGCCCGTGGTAGGCGGCGCAAGTCGCCCAGGGTGCGGCAGCCCAGGCCGTCCAACCATTCGGCATGCGCGCGCGCGGCCGGCAGGGCCGCGGTGGGGAGAGCGGCCAGCCGGCGGCCGAGGCGGGCGATCTTGAGCGACAAGCCGCCGCCGGCGCGCGCGAGGAGCCATGCCCCCTGCGCCGTGGGCGCGCACCCGATCACCACGCTGTAGCCCAGCGCATCGGCGGTCGCGCGCATGCGGGCCCGCAGCCGACGGGCACCGCCGAAGAGCCGAAGGCTCGCGGAGACGTCGACCAGCACGGCGTCTTCCTCGGCGGCCACCACGCACGGCGAAAACTGCAGGAGGGCGAGGGCCAGCGCACGCAGGCCTTCCGTCTCTCGCGCCGGGTCGCGCTCGATGAGCACGGTTTGCGGCGCGATCGTCTGCACGCCACCGCGGCGCATATGCGGCCGCACGCCGGCGGCGGTGGCCAGCGGGGAGGCATGGTGCACGCGGTCCTTGTCGAGGACTGCCACCGCCAGCTCAGTGGACCAACGAGGCCGGAACACTTCGAGGCACAGGCGCGGCAGGCGCAGGCAGATCCACAGGCGATGCATGACGGCGAAGCAGGATGGGCGACGGCTCCAGCGGGACAAAGACGGGCTTGTCCTGCTGCGGGCCGCGCCGCTTGAAGAAGGTAAGGTCGACGCCACCAGCTGCTGGGACGATACCGACACGTAGCGGGGCCGGTGATGCATCTCGCGCGCAAACGAGAGGGCGTATGAGGTAAAACAGCGCTTCCCTCGATTGCGCGGCCAGGTGCAGCCGGCGCAGGGCGTCGTTGCGCATGTGCTGCTGCCACAGCAACACCGCGCCGCAGGTGCCGGCGCGCAGCATCTGTTCCGTGGCCCAGAGGGCGTCAGCGGTGCGTTCCGCGCGGATCCAGAGCAGTTGCCGGAGAGGCAGGCCCCAATTGGTGAAGGCCAGTGCCTGGGGCGCATGTGGGGGCTGTATCAGCGCGATAGGGCGCGTGCTTGCCAGCAAGGCCGGCCGTAGCAGGCGCAACTCGCCGACGCCGGGCTGCTGCACCAGCATTTCCACCAGTGTGCTGGCCGGCCAGCCGCCGCCGGGGAGTTCACCGACCAGTTCCTGGTAGCCCGTGGGCACGGTACGCCCGATGGCCCGGGCGAGCTGGGACGCGCGCCAGAGGGCAGGGTGGATGGACTCAGGGAGAGGAATGGGCATGGCTGGTTTCAGAGCAATCTGTAAACCAGTCTACTGTATATTTATACAGTGGTCATGTGGAAGCAAAAATAAGCTCTATGCGGCTTATCCTCGGTCTTCTTTGTGATTTGTTATGCATTTCGCAAAACTTGATAGCCACGAAGGGGTATGGAGGAGTGGGAAGCATGCCGCTAGAGTCGCCCGAGCACGCCGGCGGCGCGCACTTGCCAACAAACAAAAAACGGGTCAGGTCACATGTT
>NZ_AQPL01000201.1:0-33796 GCF_000395345.1 Cupriavidus sp. WS
CCCGCCTCCCGCCCGCCTCCCGCTCGCCGCCGGGCCGGCGCCGGCGCAACTGGCATCGCCGCCCTCGCCCGCTTGTACTAGGCTTGGCATGTCGGGCGGCATCGAGGCGACGCCGGGGCGGACACGCCGGCCTCCGCCGCCTGCACCGGGTGCGCGCGGGCAGACATCGGCGCCAAGGGGGATTGCCGCAGTGCGGCATCGCGTGCAAACTGCCCCACGCACCTGCAGCACCCGCATCCATCCGCGCCGCGCATGCCGCGGCGCTCCCGGGAGGCCATACCGTCATGAGCGCAGAGCATTCCACCGGCAGCATCGGGACGAACCATCCGCAGGTCATGCCGCCGCCCGGCCAGGCCCTCGAGCCGGACCCGGCGGCGGCGGCGTTTTCCCCGATGGAGTCGCGCCGCCACCAGATGTTTCCCCGGCTCACGGACGCGGAGATCGCGCGGCTGCATCAGTTCGGCACGGTACGGCAGTGGCGCGCCGGCGAATTCCTGTTCCGCATCGGCGAGTCCGCGCATGGCATGACGGTGCTGCTCAAGGGCCGCGTGCGCATCCAGCAGCGCGACGCGCTGGACCGCGCCAGCCTGGTCGGCGAGCATGGCCCCGGCTACTTCCTGGCCGAAGTGGGCCAGTTGTCGGGCAAGCCGGCCATCGTCGACGGCGAGGCGATCGAGGACGTCGAGGCCATCGCGATCCCGCCCGAGCGGCTGCGCGCGCTGCTGGTGGCCGAGGCCGAGCTGGGCGAGCGCATCATGCGCGCGCTGATCCTGCGCCGCGTGGGCCTGATCGAGCGCGGCAAGGGCCCCACGCTGCTGGGCCGCAGCAGCGAGCCCAAGCTGCTGCACCTGCAGGCCTTCCTGCGCCGCAACGGCTATCCGCACACCGTGGTCGACGCCGACACCGATCCCGATGCCGGCGCCCTGCTCGAATTCAGCGGCGCCTCGCCCGGCGATTTCCCGCTCGTGATCTGCCCCGGCGGCGCCGTGCTGCGCGCGCCCGACCCGGGCCAGCTTGCCACCTGCCTCGGGCTGGTGCCGGAGTTCGACCCGGACCATGTCTACGACGTGGTGGTGGTCGGCGCCGGGCCCGCCGGCCTGGCCACCGCGGTGTACGCCGCCTCGGAAGGCCTCTCGGTGGCGGTGTTCGATTCGCTCTCGCCCGGCGGGCAGGCCGGCGCCAGTTCGCGCATCGAGAACTATCTCGGCTTTCCCACCGGCATCTCGGGCCAGGCGCTGGCCGGACGCGCGTTCGTGCAGGCGCAGAAGTTCGGCGCGCACCTCGCCATCCCGCTGCAGGTGGCGGCGCTGCATTGCGGGGAACACCCGCAGCGCATCGAACTGGACGACGGCCGCCAGATCCCCGCGCGCACGGTGGTGATCGCCAGCGGCGCGGCCTACCGCCATCCGTCCATCGCCGCGCTCGAGCGCTTCGAAGGCCGCGGCGTCTACTACTGGGCCTCGCCGGTGGAGGCGCGCCTGTGCAATAGCGAGGAGGTGATGCTGGTCGGCGGCGGCAATTCCGCCGGGCAGGCCGCGGTGTTCCTGGCCGCGCACGCCAGCCGCGTGCACATCCTGGTGCGCGGGCCGGGCCTGGAGGCCAGCATGTCGCGCTACCTGATCGAGCGCATCGCGGCCCAGCCCAACATCGAACTGCACACGGGCGCGGAAATCACCACGCTGGCCGGCGACGAGCGCCTGGCCGGCATCGGCTTCCGCTCGCGCGACACGGACCAGGTCACGCACCTGCCGATCCGCCACCTGTTCCTGTTCATCGGCGCCGATCCCAACACCGCATGGCTGCGCACCTGCAACGTGCGCGTGGACGAGAAGGGATTCGTGCTGACCGGCGCCGACACGCCGCACGAAGGGCCGGGGCCGGCCTCGGCGCTGGAGACCAGCGTGCCGGGCGTGTTCGCGATCGGCGACGTGCGCTCCAACTCCACCAAGCGCGTGGCCGCGGCGGTGGGCGAAGGCGCGGCCGTGGTGGCGCAGATCCATGCCTACCTGGCCAGGCTGGCGCGGCCGGAGGCGGGCACGCTGGCGATGTAGGCGCCGATGCGGGGATCACAATGCGGGGATCGATACGGGGCCGATATGAAGTCGATGCGGGGCCAATGCGAGGCCAATGCGGAGGCCGATGCGGGGGCCGGCAGCCCGCCCGATTCGTCCGGACATGGGCCCGGGTAGCCGGCCAATAAATCTACTCCTGCCGCATGGCGCCCGCAATCGACCTTGTGGACGGCATGCGACAAAACCTGAAATGCGTGTTTCTTGACTATATTGGAAGCAATGGCAGGCGCTTCAATTCGAGGCCGTTTTTTGGGAGGTATGCCATGCGTTCGCTTGCAGACATGTTTAGTCCGCCCACCCCGGAGAAAATCGCAGCAAGAGAATTGCAGCAAATGCGCCTGACGTTGTTCCAGGCCGAGCGTCGCCTGCTCGAAGCACAGATGCAGGTCGACTACTACCGCGACCTGGTCGCCTTCCTCGAAGATGTGTCCGCCACCGGCGTCGAGAACGTGGTGGACAAGCGGCGCGCCCCCGGCAGCGCCGAGCCCTCGCTGGCCCCGCGCAGCGCGCCGGGCCTCGTCACCATACCAGCGGTTCCTTCGGCAGCCTGACACGCGCGGCATGCCGGCGCCCCGGCGCCGGCATGCGCGGTGCCGCGTCCGCACCGGCGCGCGCCACGCCTGGCGCGCCGCCGCCGTGCGTTGTCGCGCATTGTCGTGCGCGGTGCCGTCATGGCGCGCGCGGCGCGCCGGCGCGTGCCGCCGCCATGCGATACTGGCCGCCTTGCGCGGCGGGGCCGCGCCATCGCCGCCGCGCGGCGCCAACCGGAATCCCGACATGAGCGAGCTGCTGCCATCCATTGAAATCGAAAGCGCGCCGTCGCCCACGTGGTCCGTGATCTGGCTGCACGGGCTGGGCGCCGACGGCGGCGATTTCGCGCCGGTGGTACCCGACCTCGGACTCGGCCCCGCCCCCGCGGTGCGCTTCGTCTTTCCACACGCGCCGGCCATCCCCGTGACCTGCAACGGCGGCTACGTCATGCCCGCGTGGTATGACATCGCCTCGCTCGACGACGCGCGCAGCCACTGCGACGAGGCCGGCATCCGCGCCTCGCGCGAGGCCGTCCGCGCGCTGATCGCGCGCGAGAACCAGCGCGGCGTGCCCAGCCATCGCGTGGTGCTGGCGGGCTTCTCGCAGGGCGGCGCCATCGCCTACACCGCGGGCCTCACGCATCCCGAGGCGCTCGGCGGCATCATCGCGCTGTCCACCTACATCCCGTCGCCGGCGCTGCTGGCCGCGGAGTTCAGCGAGGCCAACCGCGCCACGCCCGTGTTCGCCGCGCATGGCGTCGAGGACGACGTGGTGCCGGTGCCGCTCGGCATGCTCGCGCGCGACACCGTACGGCAGCACGGCTGCCCGGTCGAATGGCACGCCTATCCCATGCCGCATACGGTCTGCATGGAAGAGATCGCGGCGATCGGCGCCTGGCTGAACGCGCGCTTCGCCGCGGCCGCGGCCTGACCCGGAGCCGCGCCGGCCGCGTCGTGGTAGTCTCGCGGCCATTGCCTTTCTTGCCCACCCGATGAAAACCACGCCACCCGGCACCGACGCCCCCGCCACCCCCCAGCCCCGCATCGACTTCGATACGCGCAAGGCGCTGCTGTTCGCGCTGACCGCGGAGCGCCTGTCGGCCTATTACGAACACGGCCAGTGGATGACCGATGGCCAGGGCGCGACCCTGGCCGGGCTCTGGCTGTCACGCTCGAAACTGCAGCTCGCGCTGGCCGAGCGCCGGCTGCTGTCGCAGCTCAGCGACGACTTCGCGCGGCAACTGGCGGGGACGCTGTCGCGCGAGGCGGGGTTGTATGTGTCTCACGACATGATGGAAGCGCTTGACCCCAATTATCAGTCTGCGGTCGCGCACGATATGTTGGATGAGTGTGCGAGGTTGTTGCGGGAGAATGGGGTTACGGAGTGATTCAAGTGTGCTGGCGGCTTGGGCCTGATTGGCTGTTTGGAGGCATCAAGTCTGCTGGCCGCCGTGGGCCTGGCGGCTTGGGCTTGGTAGCCCGTTCGCACACATGTAAGTGTCACTTTTCTTTTCTCGAAAAGAAAAGTAACCAAAAGAAAGCGATTCTTGCAGAAGGCTGGGCGCTCAGACTTCAGGTCTGATGGTGGTTTCGTGGTGGGCGCGTTGGCTTCGATACGACTGCTGACGCTACCGGCACAGGCCGCGGCGCCATCCCGGATGCGGTCGTTTCACATTCCGGCTCCATGATGGCCGAGGCCCGCTCCGTTCGGGCTTCTGCCGTTACCGACTCAAGCGGTCACGACATAGCGCTCTCGTGTTTTCGTGGTGGGCGCGGTGGACCCGGCGCGGGTGTGTTGGGTTTCGGTCAGCGTTGAGCGTTCTCGTGCCAGGCGCATCTCAAGCCGTGCCGGGTGCATCCCAAGCCGGGGCCACCGCACCCACCACGAAACCAGCGCCGTTTCTATGACGCACCCATCCGCCCCGGTCGCGGCAGCGGCCAGAACCACCTGGGCCATCGCCATCATGCAGTGCCACCACGAATCGCACGCCACCCGCAACGCCGCAGGCGAGCAAGCCGGTAGCGTCAGCAGCCATATCGAAGCCACGAACCGCACCACGAAACTGGCAACGCCTTGAAGGCTGAGCGCCCAGCCCCCTGCAAGGGTCGCTTTCTTTTGGTTACTTTTCTTTTCGAGAAAAGAAAAGTGACACTTACATGTGTGCGAACGGGCTACCAAGCTCAAGCCGCCAGGCCCGCAGCGACCAGCAGACTTGATGCCTCCAAACAGCCAGTCAAGCCCAAGCCGCCAAGGCCCACGGCGACAGGCGCACTTGACTTCCCCAAACAACCATTCCTCATCTCCCCGCCACCCCCACCGCCGGCCGCCCCTTATCGAACTGCGCCACATCGAGCCGCCGAAACACCAGCGCCGACAGCAGCGTAATCGTCCCCACGCTGAAAAAGGCCAGCCGGTACGCAGTCCCGCCCTCCCCCAACTGCCCCGTGAACAGGCTCACCAGACCGCCGCCGATGGTCACGCCCAGCCCGATGGCCAGCATCTGCACCATCGAGAACAGGCTGTTGCCGCTGCCCGCGTCTTCCACGCTCAGCCCCTTGAGCGTGACGCTGTTCATGGCGGCGAACTGCATGGAGTTGGTGGCGCCGAACAGGGCCAGTTGCGCGATCGACAGCGCCAGCGGCCAGCCCGGCGAGATCGCCGCGAACGAGGCGATCGAGCCGCCGACCAGGACGGTGTTGACCAGCAGGAAGTTGTCGTAACCGAAGCGCTTGACCAGCGGCACGATGCCGCGCTTGGCCACCACGCCGGCCAGCGCGGCCGGCAGCAGCATCAGCCCCGAATGCAGCGGCGTGTAGCCGAGTTGCAGTTGCAGCAGCAGCGGCATCAGGAACGGCACCGCGCCCGAGCCGATGCGGCACACAAGGTTGCCGGCCAGCCCGACGCTGAAATTGGGCTCGCGGAACAGCGACAGCCGGAACAGCGGATTGGCCCGGCGCCGCGCGTAGGGGATGTAGAGCAGCGCCGACAGCAGGCTGAGCGCGAACAGGCTGCCGCTCCAGGCCGCGTGGCTGGCCTCGCGCGGGGTGTCCAGCGCCAGCGAGAAGGCCACCATGCACAGCGACAGCAGCCCGCAGCCGATGAAGTCGAACGCGGGCGGGCGCGCCAGCGCGTTGTCGGGCAGGTAGCGCAGCACGGCCAGCAGGCCGATCGCGCCGACCGGCACGTTGATCAGGAAGATCCAGTGCCAGGCCACCGTCTGCACGATCCAGCCGCCCAGCACCGGGCCGAAGATCGGCCCCACCTGCCCCGCCACCGAGACGAAGGCGAGTGCCGCGATGTACTGCTCGCCGGTGACGCTGCGCAGCACCGCCAGGCGCCCGATCGGCAGCAGCATGGAACCGCCGATGCCCTGCACCACGCGCGCCACCACGAGCTGGTCCAGGCTCTGCGCGGTGGCGCAGAACAGCGAGCCGAGCACGAAGATCAGGATGGCCGTGAAGTACACGCGGCGCGTGCCGAAGCGGTCGGCGAGCCAGCCGGAGGCCGGCGTGAGCATGGCCATCGTGAGCGTGTAGGCCACCACCACCGGCTTCATGTCGAGCGGCGTCTCGCCGAGGCTGTGCGCCATCGCGGGCAAGGCCGTGTTGACGATGGTGGTGTCGAGCGTCTGCATGAAAAAGCCGGCGGCGACGATCCACAGCATGGCCGTGTGCGATTTCTGCGAGGATTGACTGTGCATTCTGGTACATCTCTTGAAGAACCGGCGGGGGCCGGCGTGGCATCCGGGCAGGACAGCGCCCGGCGGCACGCGGAAAAGGCGCGCGCAGGAAAACGCCACGAATGTGTCGATGTTAATGACTGGCGGCCCAATCGGGAACCCCGCTGGACATATTGACTGTCATCGGCCAATCCGATGACAATGCCGCATGCTCAATCCTGTCTGGGTCAAGACCTTCGCCACCGTCGCGGCCGCGCACAGCTTTACCGACGCCGGGCGCCAGCTCGGCCTGTCGCAATCCAGCGTCAGCGACCACATCCGGCGCCTCGAACAGCACGTGGGGCGCCGCCTGTTCGTGCGCGACACCCACACCCTGGCCATGACCGCCGACGGCGAGGCGCTGCTGGCGCACGCCCGCCTGATCCTGGAGGCCATCGCGCGCGCCGAGTCGCAGTTCAACGCGCCGCGCCTGCAGGGCCGCGTGCGGCTGGGCACCTCCGAGGATCTCGTGCTCGGCACCATGCCCAATGTGCTGGCGGCGTTCCGCAACTCGCACCCGGACGTGGAGCTGGAGATCACCATCGGCATGACCGGCAAGCTCTACGAGCTGATGGACGCCGGCGCGCTGGACCTGATGATCGGCAAGCGCCGCGAAGGCGACCGCCGCGGCACGCCGCTGTTCCGCGGCAAGCTGGAGTGGCTGGGGCGGCCCGGCACGGTGGCCGACCTGCGCCAGCCGCTGCCGCTGATCCTGGTGACGGAGCCCAGCGTCACGCGCGCCATCGTGCTCGACACGCTGGCCAAGGCCGGCACGCGCTGGCAGATCGTCTGCACCAGCAGCAGCCACTCGGGCTGCATCGCCGCGGCGCGCGGCGGGCTGGGCATCACGGTGCGCGCGCAATACCTGTCCGGGCGCGGCCTCGCGCCGCTGGTCAACAGCGACGCGCTGCCGGCGCTGCCCGAGGTGGAATTCATCTCGCTGCGCGCGGGCCGCCTGAGCCGCCCGGCCGAGACGCTGCTGCAACTGCTGCAGAAAAGCGACCTGCGCGGGTCCTCGCTCGACGAGTAGCGCCTCGGTCCCGCCATGCGGACCCGCGATCATGAATGAAATGCGCGGCGCGCGCTTTATCCGGCAACCCGGCCGTGCGACATTGCATGCCGGCACTGCGGCGGGCTCGCGCGCAGGCTTCAACCAAGTTGGGGTTCATTGAAATGGAAGGCTTGCAGACACAGGGTATCCGTATCCCGCGCCTCGGTTTCGGCACGTTCCGCATGCCCGGCGGCGATTGCCAGCCGGTCGTGGAGAGCGCGCTGGCGCTCGGCTACCGCCACGTCGACACGGCCGAGATGTACCAGAACGAAGCGGCCGTCGGCGCCGCCATCGCCGCGTCCGGCGTGGCGCGGCAGGACCTGCACCTGACCACCAAGGTGTGGCACGAGAACCTGCGGCCCGATGCCATCCGGCACGCGCTCGACGCCAGCCTCGGCAAGCTCGGCGTCGACTACGTCGACCTGTACATGGTGCACTGGCCGTCGCGCGACATGGACCTCGGCGCCGTGCTCGGCACCATGCAGCGCTTCCTCGAGGCCGGCACGGTGCGCGCCATCGGCGTGTGCAACTTCAACCTGGCCATGCTGCGCAGCGCGATCGAGGACATCGGCGCGCCGATCGCCTGCCACCAGGTGGAGTACCACCCGTTCCTCGACCAGTCGCGCATGCTCGCCTACCTGCGCGGCAAGGGCATCCCGCTGGTTGCCTACGCGCCGCTCGCGCAGGGCCGCGCCGCCGCCGACCCGGTGCTGCAGGGCATCGGCGCGCGGCATGGCGCGAGCGCCGCGCAGGTGGCGCTGGCGTGGCTGCTGGAGCAGGACGGCGTGGCGGCGATTCCCAAGGCGCAGCGCCGGGAAAGCCAGCAGGCGAACCTCGACGCGCTCAGGCTGCGGCTCGACGACGAAGACCGGCGCGCCATCGCGGCGCTGCCGAAGAACCTGCGCTACGTCACGCCGCCGTTCGCGCCCGACTGGGACGCATGACGCCGGCGCCGGGCCCGCGCGCGCCGGCGGCCGCATGTGCCCGGCCCGGCGCCGCGCAAAAGCGCCAAGAGGGGGCCAAGAGGGGCCAAAGAGGCCAAAGGGGACGCCCTGCCGCTTTTTCGGTCTTTTGCCCCGGCCCGGCGCGCTGCCCATTGCGCCGTGCGCGCGGCGATAGCACACTGGCATCTTCCGGGCGGCCTTCCGCCCGCCCGCAACGCTTCGCCAAGGACACTGCACACCCATGACGCAAAGCGCGGCACGGACGCCTTCCCCCGCGGCCCCGGCCCTGATCGTCGAGCGGCTCGACACCACCCACGCCACCATCGCGCGCATGCGCTGCGACGCGCCCGGCGGGCTGCCGCCGGCGCCCGCCATTCCCTCGCAGGATGCGTTTTCCGCCATCGTCCAGCTGCGCCCGTTCGCCGCCCATACGCTGTGGCGCGACGGCCGGCAGGTGTTCGCCGGCGGCCACGGCGAGGGCGCGCTGGCCATCACCAGCCTGCAGCAGAGCTGGCGCTGCCATCATCGCGCGTCGTTCGACAACGTGCGGCTGCAGGTCAGTTGCGACGAACTGCAGGCCTTCGCGCGCGAGCACGGCGCGCGCGCGCCGATTTCCCTGCGCAACCCCGAGGGCGAGGCCGACGGCGTGATGCTCTCGCTCGCGCGCGCGCTGCTGCCCTCGCTGGAGGCGCCGGAACAGGCCTCGCGGCTGTTCCTCGACCAGTTGGCCACGACCATGATGGCGCACCTCGTCGCGCACTACGGCAGCGCCTCGGTGCACATGCTGAAGACGGCCACGCTGTCGCGCCGGCAGGAAGCGCTGGCGAAGGAATACCTGGTCGCGCACGCGGGCGAGGACGTCTCGATCGAGATGGTGGCCGCGCACTGCAACCTGTCGCGCAGCTATTTCATCAAGGCCTTCAAGCAGAATACCGGGGTCACGCCCTACCGCTGGCTGCTGGAGCACCGCATCGAGCAATCCAAGGCATCGCTGCGCCAGGGCATGCCGATATCCGAAATCGCCGCGCTGCATGGCTTTTCCGACCAGAGCCATTTCACGCGCATTTTCAGCGCGGTGGTCGGCATTCCGCCGGCAAAATGGCGGAATCGCAACGACCTATAAACGCCACGCCACCGGCAAGTTCCCCCGGCACCGGCACCGACATAATCCCGAAATAATCACCGGAATAATCGCGGCCACGATGTGACCCGGCCGCGCGCGGGCCATGCCGGCGCGCGTGCCCGAACCGGCGCAGAAACCCGCACCCGCGCCCGCGCCCAAGCCCGCGCCGGCCATCGCCGCGCCCGCCTCCCGGCGCGCGGCCGGCCTTGTCTGGCCTTGTCCGGCCTGGCCCGGTTTCCCGCGCCCTCCGCTGCGCCGCACCACGCGACCACACTTTTCGCTAACTTTGCTGCCTTTCGTACAAGACACGGCGCAGGCGATCCCATAATCTCCGTACCCATATATCGCCCCGCCGCCGGCATATGTGCATGCGGCATTGCCACGGTCCCGCCACGCGGGCCGCTGGGGGCAGTCGAATATTTTCATCACCGCTTCCTGATTCCTTTTTTGTAAAGCGCAAGCGCTTGCACTAGATTCGTTGATACCAGATTCGCCACCGCCCCGTGGAGAATGACGTGCCTCACGCCATGCATGGCACGCCAATGCTGCAAGCCGATGTCGATCGCCGATGCCGGCTTCCCGACGTCGTCCTTGTCTCTTGCGAACCCGCCCCAGCAATGGTGCGCAACCGGAAATCGCCATGACCAATCCGAAGCTCGAAGTCCTGACCCCCCAGAACAGCCAGCTGATCATCATCGACCATCAGCCGCAGATGGCCTTCGGGGTGCAGTCCATGGACCGCCAGGCCCTGAAGAACAACGTGGTGGGCCTGGCCAAGGCCGCCAGGATCTTCAACATCCCCACCACCATCACCACCGTCGAGTCCTCCTCGTTCTCCGGCTACACCTACCCGGAGATCCTCGACGTCTTCCCCGGCCACAAGCTGCTCGAACGCACCTCGATGAACTCCTGGGACGACCAGAAGGTGCGCGACTCGCTCAAGGCCGCCGGCCGCAAGAAGGTGGTGGTTGCCGGCCTGTGGACCGAGGTCTGCAACAACACCTTCGCGCTGTGCGCGATGGCCGAAGGCGACTATGAGATCTACATGGTGGCCGACGCCTCGGGCGGCACCTCCAAGGAGGCCCACGACTACGCCATGCAGCGCATGGTCCAGGCCGGCGTGGTGCCGATGACGTGGCAGCAGGTGCTGCTCGAATGGCAGCGCGACTGGGCGCACCGCGATACGTACGATGCCGTGATGGCCCTGGTGAAGGAGCACTCCGGCGCCTACGGCATGGGTGTCGACTACGCCTACACGATGGTGCACAAGGCGGCGCAGCGCGCGGCCGGCGCGCACGAAGTGCTGGCGCCGGTGCCGGCCAGGTAACACGCAGCGCGGGCAGGCGCCGGGCCGCGTCCCGGCGCCCTGTCCTTTCCGCCCGCCGGGGCGGCCGCGGATTCGCCGCCGGTCCGCAGCCATCGCCCCCGGCTGACGCCCCCTATTCGCAGGAGCCTCCCATGAACGCACCGGCCACTCCCGAACTGATCCTCGTCAACGGCAAGTTCGCCACGCTCGACCGCGCCAACCCGCAGGCCGAGGCCGTCGCCATCCGCGACGGCAAGTTCGCCGCGGTCGGCGGCAGGCACGAGATCATGCAGCTTGCCGGCCCCGCCACCAAGGTGATCGACCTGCAAGGCCGCCGCGCCATCCCCGGGCTGATCGACAGCCACATGCACATCATCCGCGGCGGCCTGAACTACAACATGGAACTGCGCTGGGACGGCGTGCGCTCGCTGGCCGACGCCATGCGCATGCTCAAGGAGCAGGTCGCGCGCACGCCCGCGCCGCAATGGGTGCGCGTGGTGGGCGGCTTCACCGAGCACCAGTTCGCCGAAAAGCGCCTGCCCACCATCGAGGAACTGAACGCCGCGGCGCCCGACACGCCGGTGTTCATCCTGCACCTGTACGACCGCGCCATCCTCAACGCCGCCGCGCTGCGCACGGTCGGCTACACCAAGGACACGCCCAACCCGCCGGGCGGCGAGATCGTGCACGACAGCGCCGGCAACCCGACCGGCCTGCTGCTGGCCAAGCCCAACGCCACCATCCTCTACGCCACGCTGGCCAAGGGCCCGAAGCTGCCGCCCGAGTACCAGAAGAACTCCACGCGGCATTTCATGCGCGAGGTCAACCGGCTCGGCGTGACCGGCGTGATCGACGCCGGCGGCGGCTACCAGAACTACCCCGAGGACTACGGCATCATCGAGGAGCTGCACAAGGAAGGCGACCTGACCGTGCGCCTGGCCTACAACCTCTTCACGCAGAAGCCCAAGGACGAACTCAACGACTTCAAGAACTGGGCCGGCAAGGTCAAGCCCGGCCAGGGCGACGACCTGTACCGCCACAACGGCGCCGGCGAGATGCTGGTCTACAGCGCGGCCGACTTCGAGGACTTCCGCGTCGAGCGGCCCGACATGCCGCCCTCGATGGAAGGCGACCTCGAGCCCGTGATCCGCCTGCTGGCCGAGAACCGCTGGCCGTGGCGGCTGCATGCCACCTACGACGAGACCATCTCGCGCGCGCTCGACGTCTACGAAAAGGTGGCCAGGGACGTGCCGTTCGACGGCCTGCACTGGTTCTTCGACCACGCCGAGACCATCACCGACCGCAACATCGACCGCATCGCCGCGCTCGGCGGCGGCATCGCCGTGCAGCACCGCATGGCCTACCAGGGCGAATACTTCGTGGCGCGCTACGGCGCGCGCGCGGCCGAGGCCACGCCGCCGGTCAAGCGCATGCTCGAGCGCGGCGTCAAGGTCGGCGCGGGCACCGATGCCACGCGCGTGGCCTCGTACAACCCGTGGGTGTCGCTGTACTGGCTGACCACCGGCAAGACCGTGGGCGGGCTGTCGATGTACCCGCAGGCCAACCTGCTGGACCGCGAGACCGCGCTGCGGCTGTGGACCGAGGCCAACACCTGGTTCTCCTCCGAAGAAGGCAAGAAAGGCGAGATCAAGGCCGGCCAGCTGGCCGACCTGGTGGTGCTGTCGGCCGACTACTTCAGCGTGCCCGGCGACGAGATCCAGGACATCACTTCGGTGCTCACGCTGCTGGGCGGCAAGCCGGTCTACGGCGACGGCGACTTCGGCAAGCTCGCCCCGCCGCTGCCGCCGGCCATGCCGGACTGGTCGCCGGCGCGCCACCACGGCGGCTACCAGCCGCGCCCGCAGGCGGCGGCGCTGCGCAGCGCGTGCGCCTGCGCCAGCGCCTGCGGCGTGCACGGCCACGCGCATGCGCGGGCCTGGGCGTCGAACGTGCCGGCCGCGGACGAGAGCACCTTCTGGGGCTCGCTCGGCTGCTCGTGCTGGGCGTTCTGATGCGCGCCCGGACGCCGCGCCCAGGACACCGGAGCCAACCATGAGCAAGACCACTGCCGCCGCCGGGCCCGCCCAGGCCGGCGCGCGGGCGCGCCTCGCGCCGGCCTGGGTGCGCTGGCTCGCGCTGCTGGCGCTGTGCGCGGCCTACCTGCAGGGCGGGCTGGCCAAGCTCGCCGACTTCGGCGGCGCCATCGCCGAGATGCAGCACTTCGGCCTGGCGCCGGCGGCGCCGCTGGCGGCGGCCACCATCGCGCTGGAGCTGGGCGCCTCGCTGCTGATCCTCACCGGCTGGCTGCGCTGGCTGGGCGCGCTCGCGCTGGCCGGCTTCACGCTGATGGCCAGCTTCCTGGCGAACCGCTTCTGGGCCGCGCCGCCCGCCGAGCAGTTCATGATGGCCAATGCCTTCTTCGAGCATGTCGGGCTGGCCGGCGGCTTCCTGCTGGTGGCGTGGGAAGACATCCGGCGCGGCAGGCCGGCGCAGCGCTAGGCCCGATGCCCTCCTCTCAATCCCTTTCCCGGAGCCCCCGATGAAGCTCTATCTCGTCTCTCTCGCCGCCGGCATTCTGGTCGGCATCATCTACGCGCTGCTGCAGGTCCGCTCGCCGGCGCCGCCGGTGGTGGCCCTGATCGGCCTGCTGGGCATGCTGATCGGCGAACAGGTGGTGCCGCCCATCAAGCGCATGATCGCCGGCGAGCCGGTCACGGCGGCGTGGTTCAGTTCCGAGTGCGTGCCCAAGATCACCGGCACGCCGCCCAGGACGCCTGCCACGACGCCGACCGCGACGCCCGCCGGCATGCTGGCCGAGAACCAGCCCGCGACGCCGCCCGGCGAGGACGCCGCCGAGCCGCGCTGACGCGCCCGCCCCGGGCCGCTGCCCGGGCCGCGCCACCCGTGTTTCCTCACCCGTCGATTCAGATTCAACAAGAAGAGGTTTTCATGCGTTCGATCCGAACCTTCCTGACAGCCGCCGCGCTGGTCGTGGCCAGCGTGGCCGGTCCCGCCGCCAGCGTGGCGCACGCCCGGACCCAGGCCCCGGCAGCGGCCGTCTCGGTCGGGCCCCAGTACGACACCACCCACGTGTACGTC
Source organism: Cupriavidus sp. WS (assembly GCF_000395345.1). Taxonomy (NCBI): domain Bacteria; kingdom Pseudomonadati; phylum Pseudomonadota; class Betaproteobacteria; order Burkholderiales; family Burkholderiaceae; genus Cupriavidus; species Cupriavidus sp. WS. The sequence continues at coordinate 13,845 of NZ_AQPL01000201.1, forward strand.
GCCCCGGCCGATTTCAGCCGCTTCGTCGACAGCCTCGTCGCCACCTTCGGCGGCACGACCTCGAAGGAGGGCGAGTTCACGGTCACGCCCACGCCCAGCCTGACCATGTCGCAGCTGGTGCTGACGCCGGCCGGCACCTTGTCCGTGTTCGGCTTCAAGACGCCCGTCCCGTACCCGTTCGGCGCGGAGCGCACCGGCTACCTCGTGACCGACATGGACAAGGCCATCGCCGCGGCGCGCGCCGCGGGGGCCGACGTCATCGTCTCGGCGTTCCCCGACCCGATCGGCCGCGACGCCATCGTGCAATGGCCGGGCGGCGTCAACATGCAGCTCTACTGGCACGCCACGGCGCCGGACTACCCGAAGCTCGCGACCATTCCCGAGAACCGCGTCTACCTGTCCGCCGACCGCGCCGACGCCTTCATCCGCGGCTTCGTGCGCTTCTCGCACGGCAAGGTGGTGTCGGACAGCGCGCGCGCGCCCGGCGTCGAGATCGGCCGCCCGAACGATACCTACCGCCGCGTGCGCATCGAATCCGGCTTCGGCAAGATCACCGTGCTGGTGACGGACGGCCACCTGCCCTATCCGTATGGGCACGAGCTGACCGGCTACGAGGTCCCCAGCCTTGCCGACACCCTGGCCAAGGCGGCCGCGGCCGGCGTGTCGGTGCTGGTGCCGCCCTACGCGGCCGACGGGCGCGACGCGGCCATCGTGCGCTTTCCCGGCGGCTACGTGGCGGAGATCCACGCGGCCAGCGGCCGTTGAACCGGCCCGGCCAACGGGAGGCGCCGGATGAAACATGAAGACACCGTGCTTGCCGTCGTCGCCGGCTTCGTCGACACGCTCGGCTTCGTGGCGCTGTTCGGCCTGTTCACCGCGCACGTCACCGGCAACTTCGTGCTGATCGGCGCGGAGGCCGCGGGGCTGGGGCAAGGCGTGCTGATGAAGCTGCTGGCGTTCCCGGCCTTCATCGCCGGCGTGGCGCTCAGCAGCGCCGTGGTCAGGGCGCGCGGCGGCAAGCCGCCGGCCACCGCGGCGCGGCCGCTGTACGCGCTGCAGGCGGCGCTGCTGGCCGGCTTCCTCGTCGCGGGCCTGTACGCCGCGCCGGTGCGCGACGCGCAGGCACCCGCCGCCATCCTGTGCGGGCTGCTGGGCGCGGTGGCGATGGGCGTGCAGAACGCGCACGCCAGGCTGGTCGGCCGCCCGGGCGTGCCCAACACGGTCATGACCGGCAACGTGACGCAGGCCGTGCTCGACACGCTCGACGCGCTGCTGTCGCATCCCGACGCCGCCGCCCGGCGCATCGCGCGCGAGCGCCTGATGCGCACGCTCGGGCCGCTGGCCGGCTTCGGCATCGGCGCCATCGCCGGGGCCACGACCTACGTGCGCCTGTCGTTCGGCGCGCTGGCGCTGCCGCTGGCGCTGATCGTGTGGCTGGCGTTCAGGTCCGGCGCCGGCGCGCCGGCCACGGAGAGCCGCGATGCCGCCCGCTGACCGCGCCGCCCGCCACCGCCATGCGCGGCGGCTCGCCCGCGCCGCGCTGTGCCTGGCCGCGTGCGCGGCGCTGCCGGAGCGGGCCGGCGCGCAGGAGGCGCCTGCCGCAGCCGCCGCAGCCGCCGCCTGCGCCGAAAAGCGGCCCGCGGCCATGTTCAACCGCTGGCAGGAAGACTGGTCCGTGCTGGCCAGCCCGTGCGTGCCGCGCCAGCCGTTCGACGCGCTGAAATACATCCCGTTCTCCGGCGACCCGGACACCTACCTGTCGCTGGGCGCCAACCTGCGCGAGCGCGTCGAGGTCAACAACTCGCCGGTGTTCGGCCTCGGCGCCGCGCGCGCCAACACCTACCTGCTGCAGCGCGCGGAGATACACGCCGACGCGCGCCTGGGCAAGTACGTGCAGGTGTTCGTCCAGCTGGAGGACGCGCGGCCGTTCGGCAAGGACATGGTGAGCCCGGCCGACAAGAACGTGGCGGACGTCGAGCAGGCCTTCATCGCCGTCGTGCATCCGCTCGGCGAAGGCGTGTTCAAGGCGCGCGTGGGGCGCCAGCAGATGGCGTTCGACTTGCAGCGCTTCGTCTCGGTGCGCGACGGGCCGAACGTGCGGCAGGCGTTCGACGCGCTCTGGGCCGACTGGGAAATCCACCGCTGGCGGCTGATCGCCTACGCCACGCAGCCGGTGCAGTACCGCGACAACCAGTCGTTCGACGACGTGTCCAACCGCGACCTGACCTTCAGCGGCGTGCGCGTGGAGCGGCAGAACGTCGGCCCGGGCGACCTGTCGGCCTATTACTCGCGCTACAACCGCCGCAACGCGCGCTTCCTCGACGGCGGCGGCGACGAGCACCGCAACGTCTTCGACGCGCGCTATTCCGGCAACGCGAACCACATCGACTGGGACGTCGAGGGCATGGTCCAGACCGGGCACGTCGGCAACCGGACGATCAACGCCTGGGCGCTCGGCTCGCTGGGCGGCTACACCTTCGCCACCGTGCCGTGGCAGCCGCGCGCGGGCCTGCAGGTCGACGCCGCCTCGGGCGACCGCCATCCCGGCGACGGCCACATCGGCACCTTCAACCCGCTGTTCCCGAACGGCTACTACTTCACGCTGGCCGGCTACACGGGATATTCGAACCTGATCCACGTCAAGCCCTCGATCACGGTCAAGCCAACCAGCAAGCTGTCGGTGCTCGCCGCGGCCGGCTTCCAGTGGCGCGCCACCACCGGCGACGCGGTCTACGCGCAGGGCAACGCCACCGTGCCCGGCACCGCCGGGCGCGGCTCGCGCTGGACCGGCATGTACCTGCAATTGCGCACCGAGGTCACGCTGGCCGCCAACCTGGTCGGCGCGGTCGAGGCGGTGCACTTTCAGGTCGGCGACTCGATCCGCGAACTGGGCGGGCGCAATGCCGACTACGTCGGCGTGGAGCTGAAGTACGGCTGGTAGCCGGCGGCGCTGCTCGTCAACTGCACGGTCAGCCGCATGATTCGGCCAGCGCCTGGTACGCCGTGGCGAGGTGGTAAGGCGTGGTCGACGGCATCTCCGCGCGCGCCACCGTGCCGTCCGGCGCCAGGCACTCGTGCCAGCCGCCGGCGTGCAAGAAGCGCGCCGGGAACGCGCGCAGCCACGCGCGCAGGTGCGCCAGCGCGGCGGCGTCGCCGCGCACCGCGAGCGCGCGCGCGAACTCGGTCTGCGCCCAGATGCGCTGGGTGGCGTCGCGCGGCGCGCCGTCGAGATGCAGCGCGGCGGCCACGCCCATCGTCTCCAGGTCCACGCCGTGCGCCAGCGCGAAGTCGAACGCGCGCGCCAGCGACTGCGCCAGCGCCGAGCCGCCGAACAGCGCCGGCGCCGACGCCAGCAGCGAGAACCACTCGAACTGGTGGCCGGGCTCCACGCGGTTGTCCGCCGGCGCCACCGCGCCCGCCACACCCGGCGCCAGCGGCAGCTCGGCGATGCAGCCGGTGGCCGGGTCGACGAAGGCACCCAGCACGGCCGTGGCGAGCGCCTGCAGGCGCGTGGCATAGAAGCTGTCGCCGGTCAGCGCGTGGGCCGCCAGGTAGGCTTCGGTGAGATGCATGATGGGGTTCTGCGCCGGCGTGGCGGCGGGGCTGAAATCCTCGGCCAGCGCGGCGTGGTAGAGGCCGTGCGCGGTGGCGAAGCGCGCCTCGATCAACTGCGTGGTGTCCTCCAGCAGCGTGCGCGCCGCGGCGCTGCCGGTGCGCTCGGCATAGGCCGCGCACGCGAACACCACGAAGGCGTGCGTGTAGAGATCCTTGGTGGTGTCGAGCGGCTTGCCCTGCGCGTCGATGCTGTAGACGAAACCGCCGCGCGCGGCGTCGGCGAAATGCCGGCGCAGCGAGTCGAACAACTGCCCGGCATGGGCGGCATCGCCGGCGCCGGGGCCTTGCGAGAACACGTACAACTGGCGCGCGCAGGCCATCGCGCGGTAGCGGCTCGCCGGCAGCGGCTGCCGGTCGGCGCCGCCCAGTGCCTCGCAGGGCAGTTGCATGGCGGCGTTCCAGCCCGGGCCGCGCCACAGGGGAAGGACGGCGGCGTCGTAGTGCGCGCGCAGCGCGGCGACGGACGCGGCGATGGACGCGGCGGCGGACGCGGCATCGTCGGGGGCAAGGCTCGGGGTGGCATTCATGCGGATGGCGGGTCGGTAAGGCGCACCGGCGGCGGCTCGGGGCGGCGCGGATGCTGCTATGGCCGCAAATATACATCAGCGCCGCGCGCGCGCCGCCGCCGGCGCAGCCAGGTGCCGGCGCGCCGGAGTGCCGCGCGCATCCCCTTTCGGTCGCGAACGGCCAGAATCCTTGATCCTGCCGCCAGATCGCCTAACCTTACCGCGTGGCCCCCGGCATCGCGCTGCGCGCCGAGCGGCTACCGAGCCGCAATGCCGCCCCCGCCGCGGCTCCCGGGCCACATATCCTGGTCCGTGCCTGCAAGATCGCCCGGAAAGCACCCGCTTCCCGCCGGCCAGGCACCTTCGGGCCATCCGGCGCCGCCGGATACCGTGCCCACGCTCCTTGGGAGAGCGCGATGGAAAAACCGATCGTAAGCCCGTCGAGGTTCGTCGAGATACTGAACGCCAGGCTGCCCGAACATCCCCTCTACCAGGAAGGGATGCGGGTCTACGCCATCCCCAACCATTCGGACCATCCACGCAGCCTGGTCTGCGTCGGCCCGCGCGGCGTCAATGGCGTATGCGCCACGGTGGAACTGATCGTGCGCGGCGAATGCGAAGTGGTGCCGGACATCCCCGGCGAATGGCACGCGCCGCGCCACACGGCCGGCCGCGCCGCCAGCCGCTAGCGTCCGCGCCGCTTCCCCTTCCTTCTCCCCGCCTTCCTTCCCGCCTTCCGCGCGCCGCAACCCGCGCGGGCGGTCACGCCGCCACGCGCCCCTCGCCGCGCACCGGCGCCGCGCCGGCATGGCCCGCGCTCACGGCGCTGGCCGGATAACCGGCCGAGAACACCAGCCGCCCGCACGACCACGTGTGCGTGACCAGCGGCTGCCCCGCCACCGTGGCCACCGCCACCAGGTCGGCGCGCAGCCCGGGCTCGATGCGGCCGCGGTCGGACAGGCCGCAGGCCAGCGCCGGGTTGGCGCTGACCAGCGCGGCCGCCTGCGACGGCGTGAGCTCCGCCTCGCGCTCGGCGGCGAAGGCCGCGGCGATCAGCGTGGAGGGCTGGTAGTCCGAGCACAGGCAGTCGGCCACGCCGGCGCGGATGGCGTCGATGGCGCGCATCGAGCCGCTCTGGCTCTGCCCGCGCAGCACGTTGGGCGCGCCCAGGATGGTCGGCAGACCGCGCGCCACGGCGGCCTGCGCGGTCTCCAGGTTGATCGGGAACTCGCTCATGCGCACGCCCAGCGCCTGCATGGTGGCGATGCGCTGGACCGAGTCGTCGTCATGGCTGGCGGCCGGCACGCCCAGGCGCGCGGCCAGCGCCAGCAGATGCTCCACGCGCGCGAGCGCGCCCTGCTGCGCGGCGGCCTTCCTGTCGGCCGCGGCGACGGCTTCCTCGCGGCTCATGTCGTGGTTGCCGATCATGTAGGCCACGTAGGCTTCGAGCGTCTTGAACTGGCCCTGGCCCGGCGAGTGGTCCATCACCGAGATCAGGTCCACCACGCCGGCTTCGAGCAGCGTCTCCAGCACCGGCAGCGCGCTGGCGTCGGTGACTTCGTAGCGGCAGTGGATGCGGTTGTCCACCAGGCTGTGCGCGCGGAAGGCGGCCACGGTGCGCACGATCTGCGAGGCGGTCTCGTTGTTGCGCACGCCGAACTGCGTGCTGGCGAACGACAGCGCGTGGTACGGCGTGGTGATGCCGGCCGCGGCGTTGCGGCGGTCCACCTGGGCCACGGCGAAGTCCAGCGGGAACATCACGCGCGAGCGCGGCTCGGCTTCTTTCTCGATGGCGTCGCAGTGCAGGTCGATCAGGCCGGGCATCAGGGTCTGGCCGCGCAGGTCGATGACCTGCGCGGCGCGCGGCACGTCGGCGGCGTCGGGTTCGATGGCCGCGATGCGGCCGTCCTCGATCAGCAGCGCGCTGTCGCTCAGCACGCCGTCGGGCAGCACGATGCGCGCGCGGGTCAGGTAGGCAGGAAGCATGGTCGGTTCCGGGTACGGGTCAGGCACGGAAAAAACGGGAGGTTCAGGCCGGCACGGCGGACAGCCGGCCGGCCGGCGCGTCGGCGCCCGCCACCGGGTGCAGCGGCAGCAGGCGCGTGGCCACGGCATCGCGCACCGCCTCGTCGTGGAAGATGCCGACCAGGCAGCGGCCCTCGGCCAGCGCCTCGCGGATCAGCGCCACCACCACCGCGCGGTTGTCGGCGTCGAGCGAGGCCGTGGGTTCGTCCAGCAGCAGCACCGGATGGCCGCCGATCAGCCCGCGCGCGATGTTCACGCGCTGCTGCTCGCCGCCCGAGAAGGTGGCCGGCGGCAGCGCCCACAGCCGGCCCGGCACCTGCAGCCGCGCCAGCAGCACGGCGGCGCGCTCGCGCGCTTCCTCGAAACTGGCGCCGCGCTGCTGCAGCGGCTCGGCCACCACGTCGAGCGTGCTCACGCGCGGGATCACGCGCAGGAACTGGCTGACGTAGCCGATCACCTCGCGCCGCAGCCGCAGGATGCGCTGCTCGGGCGCGCGGGTCAGTTCCACCCACTCGGCGTCGTCGCGGATGCGGATGCTGCCTTCGGTGGCCAGGTAGTTGCCGTACAGGCAGCGCAGCAGCGTGCTCTTGCCCGCGCCGGAGCTGCCGGCCAGCACCACGCATTCGCCGGCGGCGGCGTCGAAGTCGATGGCCTGCAGCACCGGCAGGCGCGTGCCGCCCTGGTTGTGCAGCACGAAGGTCTTGCCCAGGCCGCGCACCGCGATGCGGCGCGGGTCGCCGGCATCGGCAGCGTTGGCGGCGAGATTGGTGTCGAAGTCTTGCGTCATGTTCAGCTCTGCAGGATGGAGGACACCAGCAACTGGGTGTACGGGTGGTGCGGGTCGTCGAGGATCTGGTCGGTCAGGCCGCTTTCCACCACGCGCCCGCCCTGCATCACCAGCGTGCGGTGCGCCAGCAGGCGCGCCACGGCGAGGTCGTGGGTGACGATGATGGCGGCCAGCCCCAGGTCGGCCACCAGGCCGCGCAGCAGGTCCAGCAGGCGCGCCTGCACGGACACGTCGAGCGAGGCGGTGGGCTCGTCCATGAACACCAGGCGCGGATGCGTGACCAGGTTGCGGGCGATCTGCAGGCGCTGCTGCATGCCGCCCGAGAAGCTGGCCGGCGCGTCGTCCAGGCGGCCGAGGTCCAGCTCCATGCGCTCCATCCAGGTGCCGGCCACCTGGCGCAGCTCGCCGTAGTGGCGCCCGCCCACCGCCATCAGGCGCTCGGCGATGTTGGCGCCGGCGCTCACGCGCATGCGCAGGCCGTCGCGCGCGTTCTGCCGCACGAAGCCCCAGTCGGTGCGCGCCAGCAGCCGCAGGCGCGCGTCCGACAGCGTGGCGAGGTCGGTCAGGCCCTGCTCGCGGGTGTCGTAGCTGACGCTGCCCGCCTCGGGCGCGGCCTGCCACGACACCGCCTGCAGCAGCGTGCTCTTGCCCGAGCCGGATTCGCCCACCACGCACAGCACCTCGCCGGGGAACAGGTCGAAGCTCACGTCGTGGCAGCCGTGCACGCCGTCCCAGGTGCGGGTCAGGCCGCGCACGGACAACAGCGGCTGGTCGGTGCGGCTCATGCTGGCTCCTTGCTGGTGCTGGTGCTACCGGCGCTGTCCGCGGCGTTGGCCGGGCCGGTCAGGCCCTGCTCCTGGCGCGTGGCGCAGTATTCGGTGTCGGAGCAGACGAACATGCGCCCGCCCGCGTCGTCGATGATGATCTCGTCGAGATAGCTGTCGGTCGAGCCGCACAGCTCGCAGCAGCCGGCCCAGGTCTCCACCGCGAACGGATGGTCGTCGAAGTCCAGGCTCTTGACGCTGGTGTACGGCGGCACCGCGTAGACGCGCTTCTCGCGCCCCGCGCCGAACAGCATCAGCGCCGGGCTGTGGTCCAGCTTGGGGTTGTCGAACTTGGGGATCGGCGAGGGCCGCATCATGTAGCGCCGGTTCACCATCACCGGGTAGTCGTAGGTGGTGGCGATGCGGCCGTGGCGCGCGATGTCCTCGTACAGCTTGACGTGCATGGCGCCGTATTCGGCCAGCGCGTGCATGGTGCGCGTCTCGGTCTCGCTCGGCTCCAGCCAGCGCAGCGGCTCAGGGATAGGCACCTGGAACACCATGATCTGCCCGGCCGCCAGCGGCGTCTCGGGGATGCGGTGGCGGGTCTGCACGATGCTGGCCTCGGCGGTGCGCTCGGTGGTGCGCACGCCGGTGACGCGGCCGAAGAAGCGGCGGATGTTGATGGCGTTGGTGGTGTCGTCCGAGCCCTGGTCGATCACCTTGAGCACGTCGTCGCCGCCGATGACGGAGGCCGTGACCTGGATGCCGCCGGTGCCCCAGCCGTAGGGCAGCGGCATCTCGCGGCTGCCGAACGGCACCTGGTAGCCGGGGATCGCCACCGCCTTGAGCAGCGCGCGGCGCAGCATGCGCTTGGTGGATTCGTCGAGGTAGCCGAAGTTGTAGTGCTCGTCGCGCACCACGGCGTCGGGCGCGGCATTCTCGTTGGGGGTCGTGCTGGCGTTGGTCATGATGCGAGTGCCTCCTGCGCTTGCGGGCCGTCCTGCGCGGGCCGGGCGTCCGCTTCGGGCTCGGCCGGCGCGGCCTGGGCGCGCTCGGCGCGCAGCCGGCGCAGCAGTTCGAGGTTGGTCTGGAAGTCCACGTAGTGCGGCAGCTTCAGATGCTGCGTGAAGCCGGACGCTTCCACGTTGTCGCTGTGGTAGAGCATGAACTCGATGTCGTTGGCGGGCGCGTCGGCGGCCTCGCCCAGTTCGGCGGCGCGCATGGCGCGGTCGGCCAGCGCCATCGACATGGCCTTGCGCTCGCCGTAGCCGAACACCAGGCCGTAGCCGCGCGTGAAGCTCGGCCCCTCCTGCGCGTTACCGGCGAACTGGCTGACCATCTGGCACTCGGTGACTTCGACCTCGCCGATGGTCACGGCAAAGCCAAGCTCCTCCACGAACAGCTCCACCTCCGCCTGGCCGTAGCGGATCTCGGCCGCGAACGGGTGCGAGTTGCCGTAGCCGCGCTGGGTGGAATAGCCCATCGACAGCAGGAAGCCTTCGTCGGCGCGCGCCAGGTTCTGCAGGCGCGCGGGGCGCGCCGCCGGCAATGCCAGCGGCTCGCGCGTCAGGTCGGGCGGGGCCGGGTCGCCGGCCGGCACGGTCTCCGGCTCGATCAGCGATTCCTGGCGCAGCAGGTCGGTCACGCGCGGCATGCGCGCATCCAGCGTCGCCTGCGCGGGCGGCAGCGGCGCGGAGTCGCGCTCGGCCTCCAGCGTGAAGTCGAGCAGGCGCTGGGTGTAGTCGTAGGTCGGCCCGAGCACCTGCCCGCCCGGCACGTCCTTGAAGGTCGACGAGATCCGGCGCTGCAGGCGCATGGTGCCGGTATCGAGCGGCGCGCAATAACCGAAGCGCGGCAGCGTGGTGCGGTAGGCGCGCAGCAGGAACACGGCCTCGATCAGGTCGCCCGCGGCCTGCTTGATGGCCAGCGCGGCGAGGTGCGGGTCGTACAGCGAGCCCTCGGCCATCACGCGCGACACCGCCAGCGGCATCTGCTCGCGCACCTGCGCCAGCGTCAGCTCCGGCACGGCGCGGTCGCCGCGGCGGTAGTCGTCGAGCATGCGATAGGAATTCAGGATGGCGCGTTCGCCACCTTTGACGGCTACGTACATGTCAGGCCTCCACCTGGGTGGTGCGCGGCAGCGCGCTCAGGGCGTGGCCGCTGGTCAGCAGCACGTCGACGCCGAGCGGGAAACGCGCGTGGTTGTCCCGCCACTGGGTCCAGAAAGCGGCGGGCAGGCCCTGCGCGCGCAGCGTGGCCTCGTGCTCGATGCCGGGGCCGCGCAGCGTCGCCGCCGGGCCGTCCGCCAGCGAGGCCACTTCCAGCAGCAGCGTGGCGGAGCGGTCCGGGTAGGCCGGATCGCCCTGGGCGCAGTCCGCGAGGTCCGGCGCGGCATGGCCCGCCGGCACCGCCACGAAGGCCGCCCGCGCCACCTCGTCCACCAGCGGGCAGCCGCAATGGAAGCGCAGGAAGGCGCGCACCGCCGCGGGCGTGCCGGGCGGCAGCCACAGCGGCGTGTCGGCGTCCACCAGCGTCAGCAGCAGCGCGCTCAGCGCCGGCGACAGGCCGTGCGGCACGCCGCAAGGCTCATGCAGCTCGCGCACGCTGCCGGGACGCGACATCGCGTCCAGCGCGGCGCGGAAGGTGCGCTGCGCCGACGTCACCGCGTCGTCGAAGCCGGGCAGCAGCATCGCCGCGCCGGCACGGCCCGCGGCCGCGTTGTCACTACCTGCCGCCGGGGCGGCAATCGCTTGGCCTGGCATCTCAATCCTCTCCACGCACCATCGTAAAAAACTCCACCTTGGTCTGTGCCGCTACCGCCGCCTGCCGCGCGTCGCGCGCCGCGCGCGCCTGCGCCAGCGGGGCGACCACCGCGGCCTGCACGCGCTCGTGCCAGCCGGGCAGCTGCAGCAGCGCGTCCAGCACCGCGATCTGTTCCGCCTGGCGGTGGGTGCGGCCCTGCACATAACCCACGCCGACCACGCCGCCCTCGTCCGACGCCATCGTCACCGCGCAGCGCGTGACGCTGACTTCGCCCAGGTTGAACTGCGCGCCGGCGCCGCCGGCACGGCCGCGCACCATCGCCATGCCGCTCTCGGGCTTGCGCAGCAGCCGGTGGGCGGGCAGCGTGCCGAGCCCGCCGAAGGCCTGTTCGAGCGCCTCCGGCGCGGCCAGCGCCAGCTCGCGCAGCCAGGCGGCGCGCGCCGCCTGCTCCGCCGCGAGTCCGCGCGGGGCGCCGGCGGTGCGTTCGGTATCTTCGGTATCGGTTCGATCCATCTGTACATCCCCTATACGTCTATACGTTTAGATGTAGAATACCATCCACCGACCGAACTAGACCACAGGCAGATGAATCTTTCATGACGGCCCGCCAGCTTGTCCGGATCGACGCACGCGGCGCGCCGTTGAGGCACAATCGCATTCCATTGAAGCATGCCGATGATGAACGCTGGATGACGAAGGGACGGGAAACGATGCTGGAACAGGAAGTCGAACGGGGTTCGGGAGTCGCGGTGTGGCGCCAGATCGGCGAGGCCCTTGCGCTCGACATCCGCAACAAGCTCTACGAGCCCGGCGAGCGCCTGCCGCCGGAGCCGGAGCTGGCCAGCCGCTTCGCCGTCAACCGCCACACCATCCGCCGCGCGATGGGCGAGCTGGAGCAGAACGGGCTGGTGCGCATCGAGCAGGGCCGCGGCACCTTCGTGCAGGAGCACGCGATCGACTACGCCATCGGGCGGCGCACGCGCTTCTCGCAGAACCTGGCCAGCCAGGGCGTGCGCGGCCACGTCGAGGTGATCGAGTCGCAGACCCTGCGCGCGCCCGAGATCGCCAAGCACCTGGGGCTGGCGCGCAACGCCCAGATCCTGCGCGTGCAGATGCTCGGCAAGGCCGAGGCGCGCACCATCGACGTGGCCGAGCACTACTTCGACGCGGCGCGCTTCCCCGAGCTCGAGGCGCAGTTGCGCGCGCGCCAGTCGATCTCCAAGGCGCTCGCGCATTTCGGCGTGGCCGACTACACCCGCAAGTGGTCGCGCATCACCGCGGCCATGCCGACCGCGCCGGTGGCGCGCCAGCTCAACCAGCCCAAGACGCGGCCCATCCTGCAGGTGGAAGCGCTCAACGTCGATACCGCCGGCACGCCGCTGCACTACAGCGTGGTGCGCTTCGCCGGCGACTGGGTGCAACTGACCGTGGCCGACCAGGACTGAGAGGCCCGCACAGGAAAACCGGCGCCGCCGGGCGCCGGGCAGCCGCATCGTTTTCCAGGCCATTGCCGCATCATGCGATGGCCGCCCGAGCAACAAAATTGGTCTAGACATCCGCTTGTCATCTGACCACGCTAAGGTCGCCAGCATGGATACCACTCTCGCCCCTCATCCCACTCTCGCCGGCCTCAGCGGCCGGCGCGTCCTCACCGCCGGCGGCATCGCGCCGGCCAGCCTGGCGTTCCGCGACGGCTGCATCGGCGCGCCCGGCGCCGCCGGCCCCACGCTCGACGCCGGCGACCTGCTGGTGCTGCCCGGCATCGTCGACATCCACGGCGACGCCTTCGAGCGCGCGGTGATGCCGCGCCCCGGCGTCAGCTTCCCGTACGCCGGCGCGCTGTTCGACGTGGACCGCCAGCTGCTGTCGCACGGCATCACCACCGAGCTGCACGGCGTCACGCTGTCGTGGGAAGGCGGGCTGCGCGGCGAGGCCTATGCCGAGCGCATGTTCGACGGGCTGGAGCGCATGCGCGGCGCGCTGGGCGCGCAGCACCACGTGCACCTGCGCTTCGAGGCGCACCACGTGGGCGGGCTGGACACCGCGCTGGCGTGGATCGCCAGCGGCAAGGTGCGCTTCCTGGCCATCAACGATCACCTGCCGATGATGCTCCGGCGCATGCAGGACACGCGCAAGCTCGCCGGCTACGCCGAGCGCGCCGAGTGCGACACGGCCACCTTCCGCGCTCGCCTGGAGCAGGCCGCCGCGCGCGCCGGCGAGGTGCCCGCCACCGTGGCCCGCCTGATCGCCGCGGCGCGCGCGGCCGGCCTGCAGGTGGCCTCCCACGACGACGGCGACGCCGCCACGCGCCAGGGCTTCCACCAGCAGGGCTGCCTCGTCGCCGAGTTCCCGCTGACCGTGGACGTGGCCCGCGCGGCGCGCGCGCTGCGCAACCTGACCGTGTTCGGCGCGCCCAACGTGGTGCGCGGCGGCAGCCACACCGGCGCGCCCGACGCCACCGAGATGATCGCCGCGGGCCTGTGCGACGTGCTCGCCTCCGACTACTACTACCCGGCGCCGCTGCAGGCCGCCTTCCGCGTCGCCCAGCTCGGCGTGCTGCCGCTGCCGGCCGCGTGGGACCTGGTCTCGCGCAACCCGGCCCGCGCCGCCGGCCTGACCGACCGCGGCACGCTCGGCCCCGGCCTGCGCGCCGACGCCATCCTGGTCGACGACCGCAACCCCGCCCTGCCCCAGGTCTGCGCCACCATCGTCGGCGGCGTCCTGCACCACGCCACGCGCGCCTTCCCGCTGCAGCAAGCCGGCGGCGAGCGCCGCGCCGCCTGACCCCACGCCCGCCCAGCCCGATGCAGCCGCCCGCCTACCGCTACGCCATCTACCTCACTCCCGCGGCGCCGTGGCGCGACCTCGGCGCGCGCTGGCTCGGCCGCAGCGCCGAGACCGGCGCCCCGGTCGAGCGCCTCGCCGGCGATGCGCGCCTCGCGCGCTGGACCGAGGCGCCCGCGCACTACGGCCTGCACGCCACGCTCAAGGCGCCGTTCCGCCTCGCGCCCGGCCGCACGCCCACCGCGCTCGACGCCGCCCTGCGCGCATTCGCGCTCGACCGCCATCCGTTCGCGGTGCCGCTGGCGCTGCGCAACCTGCGCGGCTTCCTGGCCTGGTGCCTGGGCGACGACCACGCCGCCAACGCGCGCATGCACGCGCTGGCGGACGCCGCCGTGCGCGAGCTCGACGCATTCCGCGCCCAGCCCACCAGCGCGGAAATCGCGCGCCGCAAGCCCGACGCGCTGCAGCCCGAAGCGCGCCGCATGCTCGCAGCCTGGGGCTACCCCTATGCGTTCGAGACCTTCATCTTCCACATCACGCTCAGCGGCCAGCTCGACGCGGCCGACCAGGCCGCCGCCACCGCGCTGCTGCAGGCGCACGCCGGCCACCTGCTGGCCACGCCGATGCCCGTGCGCGACGTGAGCCTGTTCGTCCAGCCCGCGCCCGACGCGCCGTTCGTGGCCGCGCGCCACTACGGCTTCGACGGCAGCACCGCCGACGCCGCCGGCGCGGCCCTGCTGGAGGAGGCGGCATGAGCGGCGGCATCAGCGATGTCACGAGCGATGTCACGAGCGACGCCGGCCGCCAGCTGGTCTACCTGATGGGCCCGTCGGGCAGCGGCAAGGACTCGCTGTTGCGCGCGCTGCACGAGCGCCTGCGCCCCGGCGAGCGCGTGGTGATCGCGCACCGCTACATCACGCGCGCCAGCGGCGCCGACGAGGCCAGCGTCGCCATCACGCCGGCCGAGTTCGCGCGCCGCGCGGCGCTGGGCTGCTTCGCGCTGCAGTGGGACAGCCACGGCCTGCATTACGGCATCGGCATCGAGCTCGACCACTGGCTGGCGCGGGGCCTGTGCGTGGTCGTCAACGGCTCGCGCGAATACCTCGCGCAGGCGCACGCGCGCTACCCCGGCCTGCACGCGGTGCAGGTCGGCGTGCGGCCCGAGGTCCTGGCGCAGCGCCTGCGCCAGCGCGGCCGCGAGGACGAAGCCGACATCGCCCGGCGCCTGGCGCGCGCGGCCGAGCCGTTTGCCGTGCCGGCGGGATGCCGCTTCACCGAAATCGACAACAGCGGCAGGCTGGAGACGGCGGCGCAGCGCTTGCTGGAAGTCGTGCGGGAAGCACAGGAAGGTGCCGGCGGAGACACCGGGCTGCCGGCCGCGCGGCGCGCCTGAATGTCACGCGGCGGCGGCGGCGCGCAGCCGGCCGCCACCGCGCCATTCAGGCGTTGCCCTGCCGGTCCCAGTACGGCGGCGCGCCGAAACGCTCGATGAAGAAGTCCACGAACGCGCGCACCTTCTGCGAGGCGCGCCGGTTCGGCAGGTAGACCGCCTGGATCGCCCCGCCCGCGCCCAGCCCCGCCTCCCAGCCCGGCAGCACGGCGCGCAGCCGGCCGGCCTCGATGTCGGCGCCGACCAGCCAGCTCGGCATCAGGATCAGCCCCATGCCGCCGATGGCGGCCTCCCGCAGCATCTCCGAATTGTTCGCGCGCAGGCTGCCGCCGACGCGCACCGCCTCGTCCGAGCGCCCCGAGAAGCGCCAGATGCTGCTGCCGCGCGCGTAGGAGAAGGTCAGGCAGTCGTGCCCGGCCAGTTCGGCGGGCGCCTGCGGCTCGCCGCGCCGGGCCAGGTAGTCCGGGCTCGCGCACACCAGCCGCCGGTGCGGCGCCATCCTGCGCGCCACCAGGCTGGGGGCGTCGACGCTGCCCAGCCGGATCGCCAGGTCCAGCCGCTGCGCCACCAGGTCGACCACGTCGTCGGTCATGGTGAGATCGAGCCGGATGCCGGGATACATGCGCGCAAACTCGGGCAATGCCGGCGCGATGTGCAGGCGCGCGAACGCCACCGGCAGGCTCGCCCGCAGCAGCCCGCGCGGCGGCCCGGCGGCCTCGCCGGCCTCCAGGTTGGCGCTCTCCAGGTCGCCCAGGATGCGCACCGCGTGCTCCAGGTAGCTCTCGCCCACGCTGGTCAGCGTCACGCTGCGCGTCGAGCGGTTCAGCAGCTGCGTGCCGAGGCTGGTCTCCAGCGCGTCCACCTGCCGCGTGACCGACGACGTGGCCACGCCCATGCGCCGCGCCGCGGGCGCGAAGCCGCCTTCCTCGATGACCGCCACGAAAGCCTTCAAGGCAGCGAATGTGTCCATGCACGGGGTCCGGTTTATCGTTGCGTACAGCGCAACGCACCTGCCGAACCTTACCCGATTATCAGCGCCGTCGCTACGGCCTAAAGTGAGGGCGTCAACACCACCACCGCACCCCGGAGCCGACCATGCCAGCCTCCCGCCCCCAGCCTCCCCGCCCCGAGACCCCGTCCCGGCGGCGCGCGCTCGTCGTCGGCGGCTCGCTCGGCGGCCTGTTCGCCGGCAACCTGCTGCGCCGCGCCGGCTGGGAGGCCGACATCTACGAACGCTCCCCGCGCGACCTCGACAGCCGCGGCGGCGGCATCGTGCTGCAGCCCGAGGTCGTCGAGGCCTTCCGGCTGTCCGGCGTGACGCTGCCGGACAGCGCGCTGGGCGTGGGCTCGCAAGCGCGCGTGGTGCTGCGCCCCGACGGCTCGGTCCAGAGCCGCCGGGACGCGCCGCAGACGCAGACCTCGTGGTCGCTGATCTATTCGACGCTGCGCCAGGCGTTCGGCGCGGCGCACTATCACCAGGGCCGCGCGCTGGCCGAGGTCCGCCAGCTTGCCGACCGGCGCGTCATGGCGATCTTCGAGGACGGCACGCAGGCAAGCGCCGACCTGCTGGTCGGCGCGGACGGCGGCAACTCGCGCATCCGCCGGCAACTGTGGCCGCTCGCCCAGCCGTCCTACGCCGGCTACCTCGCCTGGCGCGGCCTGCTGCCCGAGGACGCCATGCCGGCCGTCGCCCGGGAGGCCCTGCATGGCGACTTCGGCTTCGCCAACAACCGCGGCTCCCATATCCTCGGTTATCTCGTGCCCGGCCCGGGCAACGACACGCGCCCCGGGCACCGCCTCTACAACTGGGTCTGGTACCGCGTGGCCGGCGCCACGCAACTGCGCAGCATCATGACCGACGCAACCGGGCGCCAGCGCGGCCACGCCATCCCCGAAGGCCTGCTGGCGCCGGCGTGGCGCGAGCACGTCTACCGCGAGGCCGACGCGCTGCTGCCCGCGCCGTTCCGCGCGGTGGTCAGGGCCACCGCGCAGCCCTTCGCCCAGGCCATCCGCGACCTCGCGGTGGACCACATGGTCGACGGCCGCGTGATCCTGCTGGGCGACGCCGCCTCGATTCCCCGCCCGCATACCGCCGCCAGCACCTCGAAGGCCGCCGCCAACGCCATCGCGCTCGCCGCCGCCCTGCGCGCCTTCCCGGACGACCCCGACCGCGCGCTGGCTAGCTGGGAGCCGCAGCAGGTGCTGCTGGGCCAGCGCCTGCGCGACCACGGCCGCGACATCGGCCAGCGCCTGCTGTTTCATGCCGCCCATCCCGTCGGCGTGGGCTAGCCGCCCACGCGCCACACCCAGGTCTTTTTTCCACCCGAGCCAAGGAGCCATGCCATGAAATTCCTCTTCGACGACGAATCGTTCTCTTTCGAAACCCTGCGCACCGCCGGCTTCGCCAACTACGGCGGCGCCGATCTCGGCGAGGTCATCGTCACCGCGCGCGCCATTCCCGAAGGCGACGAAGCCGCCTGGCTGAAGCAGTGGGAAGCCACCGCCGACCGCGTGGCCCGCATCGGCGAAAACGCGCTCGCCGCGGGGCACCGCGTGAGCGCGCGCGAAGCGTTCCTGCGCGCCTCCAACTACTACCGCACGGCGGAGTTCTTCAAGCGCGCCGCGCCCGTGGGCGACGCCGACGTCGCGCGGCTGTCGGGCCGCTCCACGCAGACCTTCATCCAGGCCGCGCAACTGCTCGACACGCCGTTCGAGATCGTCGAGATCCCCTACGAGGGCACCACGCTGCCCGGCTACCTGTTCCTGGCGGACAGCACCGGCGAGCCGCGCCCCACCGTCATCTACAACAACGGCTTCGATTCGACGCAGGAAGAGTCGTACGTGGCGATCGGCGCCGCGGCCCTGCGGCGCGGCTACAACGTGCTGGCCTTCGACGGCCCCGGCCAGGGCGCGGCGATCCGCCGCGCCGGGCTGCCGTTCCGCCACGACTGGGAGCACGTCATCACGCCGGTCATCGACTTCGCGCTCACGCGCCCGGAAGTCGACCCCGCCAGGATCGCCCTGTTCGGCTACAGCCTCGGCGGCTACCTGGTCGCCCGCGCCGCGGCCTTCGACCACCGCCCCGCCGCGATCATCCTCGACGACGGCATCCTGGACTTCCACGCCGCCTTCGAGCACATGCTGCCGCCGTTCCTGCTGGACTGGATCGGCGCGCACAAGGACGCCGAAGCCGACGCGGTGCTGCGCATGCTGATGCTCGCCAAGACCGGCGCGCGCTGGGCCATGCAGAACGGCATGTGGACCTTCGGCACGTCCTCGCCCAGCGAGTTCGTGCGCCTGACGCGGCGCTACACGCTCGCCGGCGTGGCCGGCGACATCCGCGCCGCCACGCTGGTGCTCGACGCCGAGAACGACCAGTTCCTCAAGGGCCAGCCCCAGGCGATCCACGCGGCGCTGAACGCGCCCAAGGCGCTGGTGACGCTGACCGAGGCCGAAGGCGCCGGCGAGCATTGCCACATGGGCGCGATGTACCGCGCCCACCAGACCATCTTCGACTGGCTCGACGACACCCTGGCCCGCGCCTGACCCCTGCCGCGGGCTGCCGCGCGCCGCGCGGCGGCACCCCCTCACCCCACGGAGCAAGACCATGAACCAGCACCTCTTCCGGCCGATCGCGCTCGGCCCGCTCACCCTGAAGCACCGCGTCGTCATGGCGCCGCTGACGCGCTCGCGCGCCGGCCAGCCCGGCGACGTGCCCACCGCCATGAACGCCGAATACTACCGGCAGCGCGCCGGCGCCGCGTTCATCGTCACCGAGGCCACGCAGATCTCGCGGCAAGGCCAGGGATATGCGTGGACGCCCGGCATCTACAGCGACGCGCAGGTCGAGGCCTGGCGCGCGGTCAGCGACGCCGTGCACGGCCAGGGCGGCACCATCTTCATGCAGCTCTGGCACGTCGGCCGCGTCTCGCACCCGATGTTCCAGCCCGACGGCGCGCTGCCGGTCGCGCCCAGCGCCCTGCCCGTGCCGGGCAAGACCTTCATCATCGACGAACAGGGCAAGGGCGCCTGGGGCGACATCCCGGTGCCGCGCGAACTCACGGTGGAAGACATCGGCGCCATCGTCGCCGACTACCGGCGCGCCGCGCGCAACGCGATGCGCGCCGGCATGGACGGCGTGGAGATCCACGCCGGCAACGGCTACCTGCTCGACCAGTTCATCAACAGCAGCAGCAACCACCGCCAGGACGCCTACGGCGGCAGCATCGAGAACCGCGCGCGCCTGCTGCTGGAAGTGGTGGCAGCCGTGACGGACGAAGTGGGCGCCGGGCGCGTCGGCGTGCGGCTCACGCCGATGGGGCGCTTCATGGGCATGGGCGACGACACCCCGGAGGCCACCTTCGGCCATATCGCGAGCCGGCTCAACGACTGGAACCTGGCTTATCTCCACCTGGTGGAGCCGGCCATCGCGGGAACCGTGAAGGACGAGAGCGCCGACCCGCGCCGCGACGCCATCATCGGCCAGATGCGCGCGGCCTACCGCGGCGTGCTGATGCTGGCCGGCGGCTACGACGGCGAGGCCGCCGAGCAGGCGCTGGCCAGCGGCCGGGCCGACCTGATCGCCTTCGGCCGCCTGTTCATCGCCAACCCCGACCTGCCCGCGCGCCTGCGCGGCGGCCACCCGCTCAACACGCCCGACGCGGCCAGCTTCTTCGGCGGCGACAGCCGCGGCTACACCGACTATCCGGCGCTCGGCTGAACGGCAGGCGGACCGGCTGGCGGCTCAGCCTCCGGCCAGGTCGATGCTGAAGCTGATGCCGTGCTCGCGGAAGCCGAGCCGGCGGTAGAACTGGTGCGCCTGCAGGCGGCGCCCGTTGGACGACAGCGCCAGCTTGTCCGCGCCGGCCTCGCGCGCCAGCCGCATGGCGGCATCCATCATGGCCGAGCCGACGCCGCCGCCGCGCGCGCTCTGCGTGACCACCACGCCTTCGATGACGGCCTCGTTGTGCCCGGCGTGCACCAGCACCGGAAACACCAGCAGGCTGAAGGTGCCCAGCGCCGCGCCGCCGGCATCGCGCATCAGGTAGCAGCGATAGTCGGGCACGGCCCGCACGCGGGCGAACAGCGCGCGCATGCGCGGCAGCGGCAGCGGCGCCTCGCCGTCCATCTCGGACAGCAGCGCGGCCACCTGCGCCAGCTCGGCGTCGGTGCCGGTGACTTCGTGCAGCGTCAGCGCGCCCGGCGCGGCGGACACGACATCGCCCCGGCCCGGCGCATTGTCCTCGGCCATGTCAGGCTGCCTGTGCCGGCCGGCGCAGGCAGCGCGCCACGATCGGCAGGGAATGTTCCAGCGGCGG
>NZ_AQPL01000202.1:0-26042 GCF_000395345.1 Cupriavidus sp. WS
GCGCCACGATCGGCAGGTAATGTTCCAGCGGCGGCGTGGCGAGGCCGACCACCTTGGCGAGATCGTCGTAGCGGCGCAGGCGCACCGCCTCCGCGCCGTGGGGCTGCGCGAGGAAGGCTTCGGCCTGGGCCGCGTCGAACGGGCCGCCCTGCAGCGCCAGGCTCTGCTGCGAAGCCGGCGACAGCGCGGCCTGGTAGCCCGGCTCGATGGCGCACAGGTAGCGCTTGGCGGCCACGTGCAGGCGGACCGGCTCGGTCACGGCCGGGCCGAAGCCGACCGCGAGCAGGTCGGCGCCGACTTCCTGGTGGCGCATGTCGGTGGTGCTGTCCTCGGCCATCACGAGGTGGCCGAGGTCGTGCAGCAGGCTGGCCACCACCAGCGGCTCGGGGTCGCCGGCCTGCTCGGACAGGTGGGCGCATTGCAGCGCGTGCTCGGTCTGGGTGATGGCTTCTCCGCCGTAGTAGTTGGCGCCGTGGCCGGAGAAGAGGATTTCGATGCGCCTGAGGATGGTCATGAACTGATGTGTCGAGTGGAAAAGCCGGCGTCTTCCGGGTTGCGCGCCGGACGTGGTGGCGTCGCGCTCAGACCAGCGCCTTGCGGATCTGGGCGGACAGCACGTCGATGCCGGTGACGAAGATGACGATGATGATCATCACGGCGCAGGTCTCGGCGTACTGGAAGCTGCGGATGATCTCCCACAGCACGGTGCCGATGCCGCCGGCGCCGACGATGCCCAGCACCGAGGCCGAGCGCACGTTGGATTCGAAGCGGTACAGCGCGAACGAGATCCACAGCGGCAGCACCTGCGGGATCACGCCGTAGACGATTTCCTCCAGCGCGTTGGCGCCGGTGGCGCGCACGCCCTCGACCGGGCGCGGGTCGATCGACTCGGTCGCCTCGGAGAACAGCTTGGCCAGCACGCCGGTGGTATGCACCCACAGCGCCAGCACGCCGGCGAAGGGCCCCAGGCCCACCGCCACGATGAACAGCATGGCGAACACCATTTCGTTGATGGCGCGGCAGGCATCCATCACGCGCCGCATCGGCTGGTAGACCCAGCCCGGCACGATGTTGGCCGAGCACGCCAGGCCCAGCGGCACCGCCGCCACCACGGCCAGGAAGGTGCCCCAGATGGCGATCTGCACCGTCACGATCATCTCGTCGAGATAGATGCGCCAGTCGCGGAAGCTCGGCGGGAAGAAGTCGGCGGCGAACTTGCCCATGTTGCCGGAGTCGCGCAGCAGATCGAGCGGGCGCATGTCGGCGCCCTGCCAGGACAGCGCCAGCAGCGCGAGCACCACGGCCCACACGAACAGGACTGGCAGGCTGGTGCGCGGCGGACGGGCGGCGCGGGGCGAGGTGGCTGGGATCATGGCGGGGTTGGCGGGACGATGCATAAAGACAAGAAAACCGGAAGCCCGGAAAGGCGGGCGTGAGTACTGCGGCGCCGCCCGGGCGGCCCGCCCCGGTTCTGCGGGACGGGCCGCGCGCGGCGGCGCGGCTGCTGCGGTACGGCTGCTACGTTGCTGCGGTGAAGCTGGCGGTGGCGCTTACTGGGCGCTGGCCGCGGCGACCTTGTCCAGCTCGGCCAGCTTGCGGCTCACGTCGGCCAGGCGCTTTTCCTTGTCGGCGCCGGCCAGCGTGGTGTCGGACTCGATCTTGGCCTTTTCCTTGGCCAGCTCGATCTGGCGGATCGGCACCAGTTGCGCGTCGGTCGAGGCGCGGAAGCCCTGGTACGTCAGCGGGGCCAGGTTGGCCTTCTCGCGGGCGGCGTCGGCGCCCTTGCCGTAGTTGACGAAGAAGGTCTTGATCTTGAGCTTGAGGTCGGCCGGCAGGTCCTTGCGGTAGACCAGCGGATCGGCCGGGATCAGCGGCGACTTCCACAGCACGCGCACCTGGTCGTAGGCGTTCTTGCCGGTGTTGATGCGATAGCGCTCGAAGTTCTCGGTGTTGTTCACCGCCACGTCGACCTGCTTGTTCAGCACCGACAGCAGGTTGGTTTCATGGTTGCTCACGCGCACGGTCTTGAACAGCGTCTTCGGCTCGATATTGCGCGCGCCCCACAGGTAGTGGCCCGGCACGGCGGTGCCGGAGGTCGAGTTCGGGTCGCCCGCGCCGTAGCTCAGCGACTTGCCGTTCTTGATCACGTCGTCGACCGACTTCAGGTCGCTGTCCTTGTTGACGATCAGCAGCGACCAGTAGCCGGGGTTGCCGTCCTTGTCGATCACCGAGGCGAACACTTCGCCGTTGGCGCGGTCCACGGCTTCCATCGCCGCCTTGTTGCCGTACCACGCGACCTGCACCTTGTTGAAGCGCATGCCTTCGATGATGCCGGCGTAGTCGGAGGCGAAGAACGGCTTGACCTGCATGCCGAGCTGCTTGCTGAGGTCGTCGATCACCGGCTGCCAGGCCGACTTCAGGTTGGAGGAGGTCTCGGTCGAGATAAAGCCCATCGTGATGGTCTTGCCTTCCTGGGCAAGGGCGGGCAGCGACAGCGCGCTGGCGGCGCCGGTCGCGATCAGGGCAACAAAGGTTCTGCGCAGCATGTAAAGGCTCCGGGAGAAAACGGGATTGAGGCTGGGTTGGGATTGCTTGCGGTAAGACTGGCGAAAGCGCTACAGGAAAGACATCGGGACCGGTGCGGGACGCGCGGCGTCAGGCGGCCGCCAGCCCGGCGGGCGCCAGCGCCGGCGCGTCCTGCAAGGCGTCATGCGGCAGGAGTTCGTCCGCTTCGGTGCCGTAGAGGTCGCGCAGCATGGCCGCCGTCAGCGCCGCCGAGGGGCCGTCGTAGACCACCTGGCCGTGGCGCAGCGCGACCACGCGCGGGCAGTAGCGCATCGCCACGTCCACCTGGTGCAGCGACACCACCACCGCCACCTTGCGCGTGCGGTTGATCTGCGCGAGCAGCTCCATCACGCGGCGCGCGGATTCCGGATCGAGCGAGGCGATCGGCTCGTCGGCCAGGATCACCTGCGCGTTCTGCACCAGCGTGCGGGCGATCGCCGCGCGCTGCTGCTGGCCGCCCGACAGGGTCGAAGCCCGTCGAAACGCATAGTCGTCTATACCAACCTGGGCAAGCGCTTGCAGCCCCGCGTCGATTTCCTCATTCCGGAAATAACGCACCAGGCTGCGCCACAGCGGCACGCGCGGCAGCATGCCGGTCAGCACGTTGGTGATCACCGGCAGGCGCCCCACCAGGTTGAACTGCTGGAACACGAAGCCGATCTCGGCGCGGGCGCGGCGCACGTCGCGCGCCAGGCGCCCGTCCTGCTGGATCACCCGCCCGTTGACGATGACCTTGCCGGCGCCGGCGTCGCCAGCCACGAAACCGGCCAGATGGCGCAGCAGCGTGGACTTGCCGGAGCCGGAAGCGCCCAGCAGCGCCACCATTTCACCCTGGGCGACGGCGAGGCCGACATTGTCCAGCGCCTTGCGTCCCGCCTGGAACGACTTGGACAAGCCGTGCACTTCGATCGCATGCGTCATCCCGCTCTCCTTGCATCATCACTTGCATAAACAGTGAGCGCATTCTGGGTGGCGCTGATGACAAAACGATGAAGGTTCGAGCATGGCGCCCTGGAAAGCGGCCAGGTATGCCGCCGGCGCATGCCAAGCGGTGCCGGGACGACATGGCGCCCGGCCGCGGCGCGCGACCGGGGGGGCCGCTTTCCGGCGGGCGGCCCGTCCTGTAGACGGGAGACGACATTGCCGACGCCGGTCCCGCCCCGGGCGCGCCTCAGCCCGGCAGCACCGCCGCCACCGAGTCGGCGAAACGCGCAATGATGCGGTCGATGTCCTGCGCCGTGCAGATGAACGGCGGCGCGAACAGCACGTGGTCGCCATGCACGCCGTCGACCGTGCCGCCCATCGGATAGACCAGCAGCCCGTTCTGCATCGCCGCGGACTTGAGCCGCGCATGCGTCTTCAGGGCCGGGTCCAGCGTGGCCTTGCTGGCGCGGTCGGCCACGAACTCCACGCCGACGAACAGCCCGCGCCCGCGCACGTCGCCCACGTTGGGGTGATCGCCGAGCGCCGCGCGCAGGCCCGCGCGCAGCTGCTCGCCGCGCGCCCGCACGTTGTCGAGCAGATTCTCCTCGGCAATCGTGCGCTGCACGGCCAGCGCCGCCGCGCACGCGGTGGCGTGGCCGATGTAGGTATGGCCATGCTGGAAGAAACCGCTGCCGCCCACGATGGCGTCATAGATGCGGCCAGTCGACAGCATCGCGCCGATCGGCTGGTAGCCCGCGCCGAGGCCCTTGGCGATGGTCACGATGTCGGGCACCACGCCGTCTTCCTCGCACGCGAACAGGTAGCCGGTGCGGCCCATGCCCGCCATCACCTCGTCGAGGATCAGCAGCACGCCGTACTTGTCGCACACCGCGCGGATACGCCGGAGGTAATCGGCCACCGGCGGCACCGCGCCGGCCGTGGCGCCCACCACCGTCTCCGCCACGAAGGCGGCCACGCTGTCCGGCCCCAGCTCCAGGATCATCGCTTCCAGCTCGTCGGCCAGCCGCTGCGCGTATTGCTGGCCGGTCTCGCCGGCGCGCTGGTCGCGGTAGGCATAACAGGGCGAGACGTGATGCGCCGGCACCAGCAGCGGCAGGAACGGCTCGCGCCGCCAGGCATTGCCGCCGATGGCCAGCGCCCCGAGCGTGTTGCCGTGATAGCTCTGCCGGCGCGCGATGAAATGGCGGCGCGCGGGCTGGCCGGTCTCCACGAAATACTGCCGCGCGAGCTTCAGCGCCGCCTCCACCGCCTCCGAGCCGCCCGAGACGAAATACACGTGATCGAGATCGCCCGGCGCGGCGCGCGCGAGCGTGTCGGCCAACGCCTCCGACACCTCGGTGGTGAAGAACGAGGTATGCGCGTAGGCGATGCCGTCCAGCTGCCGCTTGATCGCCTCGATCACGCGCGGATGCCCGTGGCCGAGACAGGACACCGCCGCGCCGCCGGACGCATCGAGATAATGCTTGCCGTTGTTGTCGATCAGCTCGATGCCGCGGCCGGCGACGGCCACGGGAAGCGCCTGGCGCGGATTGCGGTGGAAGACGTGGGTCATGGTGTGCGGTACGGGAACGGGGCGGAGATGCCGGCCCGGGCAAGTATAAGGAAACGCCGCCGCGTATGCAACATATGTTTCCCAAATACGATGGATGGATTCACTTGATTCTTGCTTGCCGGAGCCCCGCCGGCCAGCCGCCCGGAACGCGCCGCCGAAGATTGTGCAACAATCGTTGCATCCATTCACACCGGACCCACGATGCCGACCGAAAGCCCCCAGCCGCCGCAGACCCTGGACGACCTGCAGGCCCACCTGCGCGAGCACTTCGCTTCCCTCAGCGCGCAGTTCCAGGCCGGCGCACGCTACCTGCTCGACCACCCGCAGGAAGTGCCCATGCTGTCCATGCGCAAGATCGCCGCCGACGCCGGCGTGCAACCCGCCACGCTGGTACGCCTGGCCCAGTTCCTCGGCTTCGACGGCTGGCAGGGCCTGCGCGAACTGTTCGTGGCCTCGCTGCGCGGCGGCCCCCAGCCCTACGCCAAGCGCGCCCGCAAGGTGGTGCGCGAAAGCGGCTCCACGCGCATGCTGGCCGAGATGCTCGAAGTCCAGCACCGCAACCTCGAGCGCACCGGCGCCGCCAGCGCCGACGCCATGCCGCGCGCGGCCGAGCTCATCAGCGCCGCGCCCAGCGTGCACGTGGCGGGCTTCCGCTCGTGCTACCCGATCGCCTTCACCTTCCACTACCTCTACCGCCTGTTCCGCGCCTCGGTGCACCTCGTGCGCGGCGACGCCGGCACGCTGGAAATGGAGCTGCGCGCCTTCGCGCCCAGGGACGCGGTGGTGGTCGCCAGCTTCGCGCCCTACTCGCAGGAAAGCATCCGCGTGGCCACCGCCGCGCACGAAGCCGGCTGCCGCGTGATCGCGCTGACCGACAGCACCGTCGCCCCGATCGCCCTGCACGCCGACTGCACGCTGCTGTTCTCGCTCGACAGCCCCTCCTTCTTCCCCTCCATCACCGCCGGCGTGGCGCTGGCCGAGGCGCTGGTCGAGCAACTGCTGGCGAAAAAGGGCAAGGGCGCCATCAAGGCGCTCGAACTGGCGGAGGGGCAGCTTCACCAGACCGGGGCGTATGTGGCGGCGAAAAGGAACTGAAGAGGCTGAGGGAAGCTGAACGCCGCCCTATCGCCCTATCGCCCTATCGCCCTATCGCCCTATCGCCCTATCGCCCTATCGCCCTATCGCCCTATTCGAACGCCTCGTCGCTCGGCTGCTCGTAAGCCTTCCTGACCGCGGCGCTCATCGGGAACTCGAAGCTCACGTTCTTCGGCGGAATCGGCTTGTTGAACCATTTGTCGTACATGACGCGGATCTCGCCGCTCTTCATCAGGCCGGTGATGACACCGTCGACCAGCTTCTTGAACTCGGGATCGTCCTTGCGCATCATGAAGCCGTAGGCCTCGAACGACTGCGGCGTGCCCACCACGGTCCAATCGGCCGGCGCCGGCGCCGTGGTCTTGACGCCCGACAGCAGCACGTCGTCCATCATGAAGGCAGCCACCCGGCCCGACTGCAGGATCAGGAAGGACTCGCCGTAGTCCTTGGCGCTCTGGATGGCGATGTTGGCCTTCTTTTCATCGTTGAGCCTGCGCAGGATGCGCTCGGAGGTGGTGCCGGCGTTGGTCACCACGGCCTTGCCGGACAAGTCGCCGAAATCCTGCACCGGGCTGCCCTTCTTCACCAGCAGGCGCGTGCCCGCCACGAAGAAGGTGGTGGAAAACGCCACCTGCTGCTGCCGCGCCTTCAGGTTGGTGGTCACGCCGCACTCCAGGTCGACGGTGCCGTTCTGCACCAGCGAGATCCGGTTCTGCGACGTCACCGGCACCATGTGCACCTGCAAGCTGGCCACGCCGGCCCGCCTGCCGGCCTCGGCGATGACCTTGTCGCAGATGTCCTGGGAAAAGCCGACCACCTTCTGGCTGCCGTCGTAGAACGAGAACGGTATCGACGAGGTGCGGTGCCCGATCGAGATCGTCCCGGTCTCCCGGATCTTGGCCAGCGTGGCGCCGGCCGGCGCATCCGCCGCATAGGCTACCGGCACGCCGCACACCGCCGCGGCCATGCCGCACACCGCCGCCCTCATTGCCTTCGTTGCTTCCAGTGCTTTCATCGATTGCTCCTTGTCTGGCGGATACGGACATCCGTCGTCGTTTCAGATGCTAGCCACTGAGCAACATTTGTTCCATCATGGATAACCATGAAACAATCGTATTTTCCGAGAAAAAACCGAAACAGGCGATGCAATGCACAATCGTGGTGAAACACATGGTGCAAAGCGGCATGGTTTTGGCGCACGGCAGCGCCCCGGGCCCCGCCGGCCCCTTTTGCGGGCGGGCGCGGGCATGGTTACAATCGGTTTCGCCGCCCGCGCCCCGCGCCGCCGCATCGCGGCCGCCGGGCCGTTGATCCGAGAACGGAAAACACGCGCCGCCCCGCAACCCCTGCCTGGACCCATCATGTCGAACTCACAAGCCACCGCCCGCCTGGGCCCCGCCGACGCCAACTATCTCGTGCACCTGCAGGCCGGCAGCCACGCGCTGACCGGCGACGAATCCGCCGGCCTCGGCGGCACCGACCAGGGACCGGCGCCGTTCGCCTTCGTGCTGTCGGGGCTGGTGTCCTGCACCGCGATCACGCTGAAGATGTACATGCAGCGCAAGGGATGGCCGGTGGCCGACGTGGAAGTCACGGCGGTGTTCCAGGGCAAGGACGAAGCGCGCTTCATCCGGCGCGAGGTCAAGGTGAGCGGCGCCGACCTGGGCGAAGCCGAACGCGAGCGGCTCGCGCAGATCTGCGAGCGCACGCCGGTGACGCTGTTCCTGAAGGCGGCGTCGCGGATCGAGACGACGTTGGTGTAGGGGACGTTATCGGGAAAAGCCTTGGGGCGCTGCCCGATTGGGGCATGCGGGCGACTTCGCTCTGGCGAGCGCTGACCCACTCCCACTCCCACTCTCCCTCCCGCAAGCGGGAGAGGGGGAAAACCAGCGACCGATTACCAGCAAAGAAAACCTACTTCGCCCCAGCCTCCGCCGCATGGGTACGGATCACCACCTCGGAATGCAGGGTGCGGTGCACCGGGCATTTGTCGGCAATCTCCAGCAGGGCGGCGCGCTGCGCGTCGTCGAGCGGGCCCTGCATGGTGATCTCGCGCTCGATCCAGTCGATCTTGCCTTCGGTGGTGGCGCAGTCCGAGCAGTCGGCCGCGTGGATCTTCTCGTGGCGCAGCGACACGGCCACGTGTTCGAGCGGCCAGCCCTTGCGGTCCGCGTACATGCGCATGGTCATCGAGGTGCAGGCGCCGAGCCCGGCCAGCAGCAGGTCGTAGGGCGCCGGGCCGCCGTTGAGGCCGCCGAACGAGACCGGCTCGTCGGCCACCAGCCGGTGCGGGCCGGCGGCGATGCGCTGCTGGTACTTGCCGATGTGCGCCTCTTCCACCCGCACGAAACCTTCCTCGGCCACCGCGGGCGGCATGTCGAGCGTCTCGGTGCCGAGGTAGCGCTGGCTCCAGGCGGCGATGGTGTTGGCCACGTAGATGGCGTCTTCCTTGCGCGTGAGCAGGTGGTCGGCGCGGTCCAGCGAGACGAAGCTTTTCGGGTGCTTGGCGGCGATGAAGATCTGGGTGGCGTTGTCGATGCCCACGGTGGTGTCCTGCGGCGCGTGCATGACCAGCAGCGCGCGGCGCAGCCGGGACACGCGCTCGAGCAGTTTCTGCTCGCCCACGTCCTCGAGGAACTGGCGCTTGATGCGGAACGGCCGGCCGGCAAGCTGCACTTCGGCTTCGCCCTCGGCCGCGATGCGCGCGGCTTCTTCGCCGAACAGGCCGACCACGTGGCCGGGATCGCTGGGCGCGGCGATGGTCACGACGGCCCTGGCTTCGGGCACGCCTTCCGCGGCGGCCAGCACGGCCGCGCCGCCGAGGCTGTGGCCGATCAGCAGCGCGGGCGCGCGGTAGTGCTGCCGCAGGTAGTCGGCCGCCGCCAGCAGGTCGGCCACGTTGGACGAGAAATTGGTGTTGGCGAAGTCGCCGCCGCTGCCGCCAAGGCCGGTGAAATCGAAGCGCAGCACGCCGATGCCGTGCTCGGTGAGCGCCTGCGCGATGCGCGTGGCGGCAAGCACGTCCTTGCCGCAGGTGAAGCAATGGGCGAACAGGGCAAAGGCCCGGACCGGGCCGGCCGGTAGATCCAGCCGCGCGGCGAGCTGCTCGCCATCGCTTCCGGGAAACTGCAGGCGCTGGGCTTCCATGGGCATCCTCATCGGTAACGCAAGCTGTGCGGGGGTTCCCACTCTAGCGCAAGTTCGCGCCGCGGGGGCGGCGCGGCGTGCGCTACCGGGCGCAATGCCCCGGCGCGCCACACCGCGCGCGCGGCCGCGCGCCGCACGCTTGCCAGCATGCGCCTTCCGTTGTACACAGGAAGGCACCCCGGGCGGCGGCGATGCCGCGCCCGCCGCCCGGGCGATCCAAGCTGCCGGGATGACTACGCCGCCTTCGGCTTTTCCGGCCGCTGGGAGAAGGTCCGCTCGAACACCGACTCGGCGATGCGGTTCTTGAGGATCTCGATCGAGCCGCCCGCGATCATCCAGCCGCGGCAGCGGCGCAGGCAGTATTCCACCAGCGCTTCCTGGCTGTAGCCCATGCCGCCCATCACCTGCAGCGCTTCGTTGGCCACGTCGAAGCCGGCCTGGTTGCAGAAGGCCTTGGCGATGGCGGTCTCCTCGGCCGACGGAAAGCCGCTGTCGGCGTTGGCGGCGGCGCGGTACAGCAGCAACTGGCCGGCGTCGAGCTTGATCTTCATCTCGGCGAACTTCCATTGCAGGCCCTGGAACTCGCACAGCAGGCGGCCGAACTGGCGGCGCTGCATGGCCCATTCACGCGCCACTTGGTAGGCGTAGCGGCCGAGCGCCAGCGAGCGCGCGGTGTTGCCCATGCGTTCCACGTTGAAGCCGGCGATCTGCTTCTTGAAGCCGCCCTCGCCCAGCAGCACGTCGGTGGCGGGGATGCGCACGTCCTCGAAGTAGATCTGCGCCCACTCCTCGCCCGACATGAAGCGCGAGCGCTGGCCGATGCGCACGCCCGGCAGGCGGGTGTCGATCAGCACCGAGCCGATGCCGCCCACGCCGGGGCCGAAGCGCACGTAGGCCAGGATCACGTCGGCGTGCGGGCCGTGCGTGGTGAAGACCTTGGTGCCGTTGATGATGAAATCGTCGCCGTCGGGCGTGGCGGTGGTGCGCAGCTCGGTCACGGCGGAGCCGGCCTCGGGCTCGGTCATGCCGACCGAGATCAGCGCCTCGCCGGCCAGCAGGCGGCTGAGCCATTTGTCCTTCTGCGCCGGCGAGCCGTACTCCGCCAGCACGCGGATGGCGCCGAAATTGCCGGCCTGGATCACGTCGGCGCTGCGCGGGCACACCGCCGCCACCGCCTGGATGGCGATGATGGCGTCCATCAGGCTGCCGCCCTGGCCGCCGTCGGCCTCGGCCACGGTGATGCCGAGCAGCCCCTGCGCGCTCATCTTGCGGGCCACGTCCCAGGGATAGTCGTCGGTGTGCGCGCGGGCCACCGCGCCGGGCAGCAGCTCCTTCTGCGCGAAGCGGGTCACGGCCTGCTCGAACTCGGCCTGCTCCGGGGTCAGCTTGAAATCCATCGTTGTCTCCGTTTGCTGTTTCGGTGAATCCTGTCCATGCCGCGGCTCAATGCCGCGCGTCCTGCGCATCCTGCGCGTCCGCTTCCGCCAGCCGCACCACGCAGTCCACGCCGACCACGCCGTCGGCGCGCACGAACAGCGGGTTGATCTCGGCCTCGCGCACGCGCACCTCGTGCAGCGCCGCCAGGCGCGAGAAGCGCACGATGGCGTCGGCCAGCGCATCCATGTCGCCGCGCGGCAGGCCGCGGAAGCCGCGCACCAGCGCCGTGCTGCGCACCTCGCCGATCATCTCCACGGCCTCTTCGCGCGTCACCGGCGCGGGCCGCAGGCTCACGTCGGCGTGCAGCTCGGCGGCGATGCCGCCCGCGCCGAGCATGACGACGGGCCCGACCAGCGGGTCGTCGCGGTAGCCCAGCATCAGTTCCAGCAGCTTGTCCTCCATGCGCTGCACGAGGATGCCGTCGAGGCGCGCGGCGGGCGCGGCGCGCGCCACGCTGGCCAGGATCGCCGCGCCGGCCTGCTCCAGCTCGCGGGTGTCGCGCACGCCCACGCGCACGCCGCCCACGTCGGTCTTGTGCAGAATGTCGCGCGAGCAGATCTTGGCGACCACCGGATAGGGAATGCCGTGATGGGCCTCGCCGGCGGGCACCAGCGCCAGCGGCGCGATCGGCACGCCCAGCGCCGCGAACACCTGGGCGGCCTCGTATTCGGACAGGTCGCCGGCCAGCGGCAGGCCGCGCGGCCATGCCTGCGGCGCGGGCGCGTCGCCGCTGTCGGCCGGCGCGCGCGCCGCCTGGAACAGTTGCGCCAGCGCATCGGCGCAGGCCTCCGGCGTGCGGAACGCGGCCACGCCCGCGGCCTGGAGCACGCGCAGCGATGCCGCCGCCTCCGGCGCGAGGAAGGCCAGCAGCGGCTTGCCGGCGCCGCTGCCGGCGGCCTCGACGATGGGACGCACGGCCAGCTCGGGATGGAACTGCGCCGACGACCCGGCCACGCACAGCACGGCGTCGCACCAGTCGCTCTGCAGCAGTTGCTCGACCAAGTCCTTGTACTGCGCGCTGGTCGCGGCCAGCGTCAGGTCGATGATGGGGGTCTGGCGGATGCGCACGCCGCGCGCCGCCATGTGGGCGATGAAGGCGTCGGGCGGCGCCACCGCCTCGATGCCGGACAGCCCCAGGCGGTCGACCACGGTGGCCGCGCCGCCGCCCGTGGTAGTGACCACCGCCACGCGCGGCGGGCGCGCCAGCGCGGGCACGCGGCTGCCGTAGCGCTGCGCCAGCGGCGCGGCCTCGAACAGCGTTTCCAGCATTTCCACGCGCATCACGCCGTGCTTGCGCAGGAACGCGTCGACCGCGGCGTCGTTGCCGGCCAGCGCGCCGGTGTGCGACTGCGCCAGCGCCTCGCCCTGCGCCGAGCGGCCCAGCTTGTAGGTGATCACCGGCTTGCCCGCGGCGCGCGCGCGGCGCAGCGCCGGGCCGAGCACGGCGGCGTCGCGGATGGTTTCCAGGAACAGCAGGATGACGCCGGTCTCGGCATCGTCGACCAGCAGGTCGACCAGTTCGCCCACGCCGACGTCGCTCTCGTTGCCGACCGACGCCAGCTTGGCGAAGCCCAGCCCGCGCGCGGCGCCGCGCGACAGCAGCGCGCCGAGCATCGAGCCGCTTTGCGAGACCAGGCTGATGGGGCCGGCATGGAGCTCGTCCATCTCGAACACCGCGTTGACGGACAGCACCGCGCCGGCCGCCACGTTGACCACGCCGATGCTGTTGGGCCCGACCAGCCGCACGCCCGCCTCCGCGGCCTTGCGCACCAGCGCCTGCTGCGCGGCCATGCCGGCCTCGCCGGTCTCGGCGAAGCCGTCGGAGAACACCGTGACCACCTTCACGCCGCTGGCCGCGCATTGCGCCAGCGCGGCCTCGACCTGGCTGCCCGGCACCATGACGAAGGCGTGGTCCACCGGCCCCGGCACGGCCGCCAGCGACGGATAGGCCTTCTCGCCGAGCACCTCGGCGCGCGTGGCGTTGATCGGGTAGAGGCTGCCGCCGTAGCCGTGCTT
Organism: Cupriavidus sp. WS; assembly: GCF_000395345.1. Classification (NCBI taxonomy): domain Bacteria; kingdom Pseudomonadati; phylum Pseudomonadota; class Betaproteobacteria; order Burkholderiales; family Burkholderiaceae; genus Cupriavidus; species Cupriavidus sp. WS. Next base: position 12,758 of record NZ_AQPL01000202.1, read on the forward strand.
GCGCATGAAGCGCATGGGCCGGGCGGTGTTCTTGGCGATATCGCTGGAGGCCCCGATCAGCGCCACCGAGCGCGGCGCGAACAGCGCGGCGGCCAGCGCGGCGCCGGTCGCCGGGCGCGTGGTGTCGGACTGCTTGCCACCGACGCTATTGCCAGCGTTATTGCCCACGCTATTGCCAGCTTCCACCCCGGCGGCGCCGCCCGCCTGCGCGGTGGTTTCGATCACTTCTTTCATGTCGTTTCTCATCGTTTCAGGCCCTTCCCAGTTCCGCCAGCCGCAGCGCGCGCACGCTGCCGGCATCGAGCTGCCACAGCGCGGCCAGCAGCGCGCGCGCGGCGTCGCCGCCGATCACGGGCGCGGCCAGCTCGGTGAACTTGTCCGCCAGCGTGGCGTCGTCGAGCGGGGCTTCGGGGTCGCCCTTGCGGTACGGCGCGAAATGCGCGTGGCGCGTGCCGTCCTTGAGCAGGATTTCCACGCGCGCCGCGCGCTGGCGCGGAAACGCCGCGGTCAGCCCGGGATCGGCCCGCAGCACGACCGCGCGCATCAACTGGCGGATGCCCGCGTCGGCCAGGCGCGCGTCGGAGAACGCATCGAGCCGCACCGCGCCGTGCAGGATGCCGTGCGCGACCACGTAGGGCAGGCTGAAGCGCGCCTCGAACGCGGTGCGCGGCGTGGCGTTGCCGGTCACGTCGAGCGCGGTCTGGTAGGTGTCGACCGTGACCGACTCGATCGCCTCGGCGGCAATGCCGTGCTCGCGCACCAGCGCGATGGCCGCGTCGATGGCCGCGAACGTATGGCCGCAGCAGCCGTGGTTCTTCTGCGTGATGCGCAGCACGTTGTAGTCCGTGCCCAGCCCTTGCGTGACGGCCGTCCAGTCGGGGTTGCCGCACAGCGCCGCGCCGAAGCCGGCCGCGCCTTCGAGGATGTCGTGCACGCCGTTGACGCCGGCGGCCGCGGCCTGCGCGGCCTGCACGCCCACCTGGGCGGCGTGGCCGGCGTGCAGCGCCTTGGTCATGGCGTCGGAGCGGAAGGCCTGCTGCAGGCCCGAGGCGAAGGTGGCGGCGGTGGCCAGCGCGTCGGCCGCCACGGTGGCGTCGCCGGGCGACACCAGCAGCGCGCCGGCCGCGGCGCTGCCGAAGCAGCCCACCGTGCCGGTGGTGTGGAAATAGCGGTAGTGCGCGGGCTGGATCGCCGCGCCGATGCGCGTGGAGACCTCGTAGCCCGCCACCACCGCGCGCAGGAAGTCCTCGCCCGAGGCGTCGCGCGACTCGGCCAGCGCCAGCGCCGCGGCGATGGTCGGGCAGCCGGGATGGTAGACGGCATCGCGGAAGATGTCGTCGAACTCGGCCGCGTGGGACGCGCTGCCGTTGATCCACGCCGCCGTGGCCGGGAATGCCGTGGTGCCGTGCGCCACCACCGAGGCCGCGCCCACGCCCAGCTCCGCGCGGTGCGCCTGCACGAGGTTCGTGCCGGGCGACATGCGCGTGCCCGGGAACAGCGCGGCAAACCAGTCGATCACGGCACGCTTGCCGTAGTGCACCACCTCGGGCGGCAACGCGCGCCGGCCCTGCGCGCCGACATACTCGGCCAGTTCTTCGATCACCATGCTGCGTCGCTCCTTGTCTCTTGTCGTTCTTCCGCCTTGCGCGGCGTGTCTGTCCAGGTGCCCAATGTTAGGGAGCGCGCGGCACCGAGACTTGAAATTTGGTGAAAGCTCGTGAGCAGGCACGTGAAGCGACGCATGCGCGGGCCCGCCAGGCCGCCGGCGGAGGGCCTGCGGCGGCGTTGCCGTCACGCCCGGGAAAATCCGGTTTGACGGCGGCGGCGCGCATGCATAGCATTGCTGCGCAACGGATGCGGCGCCCGCCCGCGTCCTCTGTTCGCCCTGTTCGCTCTGTTCGTTTTCTTGCCGTCTTTCCTCACGCATTCCCTACCCCGCATGGACATCGCCTCCCTGGAAATCCTCATCGCCGCCGTCGAGGAAAAAAGCCTGTCCCGCGCAGCCGAGCGCGAGAACCTCGTCACCTCGGCCGCCAGCAAGCGCGTCTCCGAGATGGAGCGCCAGGCGGGCACCGCGCTGCTGGTGCGGCATGGCCGCGGCGTGGAGCCCACGCCGGCCGGCGCCATGCTCTACCAGCGCGCCAAGGCCATCGTGCGCAGCATCCGGCTGGCCGAGGAAGCGCTGACCGTGTACTCCACCGACGGCACCGCCAAGATCCGGCTGGCGGCCAACCCGTCCACCATCCTGCAGTTCCTGCCCACCGACATCAGCGGCTTCCAGCAAAGCGCGCCCGACAGCCGCATCGACCTGATCGAGTCGTTCAGCTTCGACATCCCGCGCATGGTCTCCAACGGCGACGCCGACATCGGCATCTACCACGCCGAGGCGCCCAGCCCCGGCGTGTTCTCGCTGCCCTACCGCTCGGACCGCGTCGGCCTGGTGGTGCCGCGCGGCCACCCGCTGGAGGCGCGCGGCTCGCTGCGGCTCGAAGACGCGCTGGACTACGATTTCCTCGGCTATTTCCCGCGCCACACGTTCGATGCGTTCCTGCAGCTGGTGAGCAGCACCATCTCGCGCCCGCTCACGGTGAAGACGCAGGTCTCGAACTTCGAGGCGCGCTGCCGCATGGTGCGCGAGGGGCTGGGCATCGCCGTGGTGCCGGAGGGCATCGCCAGGAACTACCTGGGCATGATGGGACTGAGCCTGCTGACGCTGACCGACGCCTGGGCCGCGCGCAATTTCTACGTGTGCGTGCGCGACCGCCAGTCGCTGCCGGCCGGCACGGCGCGCCTGCTGGACTACCTGGGCCAGTGCGCCAGCATGGAGCGGCACTACCAGCGCGCGCGCTGAGAAGTCGTTTCAAAAGGATCCTGGCGTCGTTGCGCGGCGGCGCAGCCAGCCATCATGCGCAAAGAAAGCAGCGTTTCTCTTTGATCAACGCTGGGCCGCGCCAGGCCCCTACGATGTCTCCAACGGTCCGCGCCAATGCAGCGCGGGCCGAAACCACCTCGAACCGTGGAGCGAGACATGAATCCGACAAAGCGGCTGCACGCCGCCGCATTGCTATTGCTGGCCGGCGCCGCCAGCGCTCTCACCAGCACCGCTGCCATCGCCGGCACCGACAGCTATCCCAACAAACCCATCCGCATGATCGTGTCGTTCTCGGCCGGCGGCACCACCGACATCCTGGCGCGCGAAGTGGCCAACCAGCTCGGGCAGACCCTCAAGCAGACCGTGGTGGTGGAAAACCGGCCCGGCGCGGGCGGCAACATCGGCACCGAATTCGTGGCCAAGAGCGCGCCGGACGGCTACACGCTGCTGGCCACCTCGGTCGGCCCGATCGCCATCAACCCCACGCTCTATCCCAACCTGAAGGTCAATCCGCAGACCACGCTGGCCGCCGTCGCGCCGATCGCGGACGTGCCGAACGTGCTGGTGGTGCACCCGGGCGTGCCCGCCGCCGACGTGAGCCAGCTGGTGGCCTACGCCAAGGCCCATCCCGGCAAGATGAACTTCGCGTCCACCGGCGTGGGCACCGCGGCCCACCTGTCCGGCGCGCTGTTCAACGAGCGCACCGGCGCCAACGCCGTGCACGTGCCGTACAAGGGCGCCGATGCGCTCAACGACCTGCTGGCCGGGCGCGTGCAGTTCATGTTCGCCACCATCCCGTCGGTGATGAGCCATATCCGCGCGGGCCAGTTGCGCCCGCTGGCCGTGACCAGCGCGAAGCGCGCCGAAGCCCTGCCCGACACCCCGACGATGGCCGAAGCCGGCGTGAAGAACCTCGTGACCGGCGCGTGGTTCGGCCTGTTCGCGCCCAAGGGCACGCCGCCGGAGATCGTGGCCAGGCTCAACAAGGCGGTGGCCGAGGCGGTCAACCGCCCCGACATCCGCAAGAAGTTCGTGATGCAGGGCGCCGAGCCGATGACCTACACGCCCGAATCGTTCGGCAAGTTCGTGGTGGCCGAGTACCAGGCCTGGCAGCCGATCGTCAAGGCCAGCGGCGCGCGCATCGACTGAAGCGGCCCGGACGGCCCGGATGCCGCGCCGGCATGGCCCCGCTCGCGCCGGCTAGAACCTGGCCTTCTCGCGCACCGCGCCGCGCAGGAAGTCGGCCATCGCCACCACGTTGCCGGGCGTGGCCGGCTGGCGCTTCCACACCAGGCCCACGTCCATCGACGGCACCTTGTCGGCCAGCCCGCGCCGCGTGATGCGCTGGCCCTCCAGCGACCACGGCCGGTAGACCAGGTCGGACAGGATGGCCACGCCGCGCCCGGCCGCCACCAGGCTGCGCACCGCCTCGATCGAGCAGCTCTGGTAGCGCACCGCGGGCGCCAGTCCGTACTGGCCCCAGTATTTGCCGACCGTGGAGATGTGCTCGTCCATGTCCAGCAGGATGTAGTCGTGCCGCGCCACGTCGGCCAGCCCGACGCGCTCGGCCGTCATCAGCGGATGCTCCGGGTGCCCCCACAACTGCCGCGGCGAGCGCAGCAGTGTCTCGCAGGTGACATGGCCCAGGCCCGGCAGGTTCGATACCAGCAGCAGCGCCATGTCGATCCGGCCCTCCAGGATGCCGCTTTCCAGGTCGTGCCGCTCGCGCTCCAGCACTTCGAGCCGAAGCATCGGAAACTTCCGCTCGATTAACGGCAGCAGGCCGGGCAGCACGTAGGCCGTGATGGTCTCGGTCACGCCCAGGCGCACCATGCCGCTGATCTCCACCGGAGACACGCCGACGGCCTCCACCGCGTCCAGCACCGAATCCTCGATACGCTGCGCATGCCGCAGAAAACGCGCGCCGGCGTCGGTCAGGCGGATGCCGCTGGCGTGCCGCGTGAACAGCTGCGCCCCGAGCGCCTCCTCCAGCCCCTTGAGCGACGCCGTCATCGACGACTGCGAGACATGGCAGCGAAGCGCCGCGCGCGACACCTGCCCGCACTCGGCCACCGCGAGGAAATGCTGTACCTGCTTCAAAGTGGGGAGCATCGATTTTTCCGATATTGCTTCTTCAAAATTAAGAATTAGAAATACCCGGCCATGCTAGCTAGCATCCGCCCTGGAGACAAGACGCATGGGCCGGCAATGAACGACGAACCGCACGACGTACCGGGAAGCACCCCGGGCAAGATGGAAAAACACGGCTACTGCACGCTGTGCCGCTCGCGCTGCGGCACGGTCAACGTGGTGGAGAACGACACGCTGCTGTCGGTGCGGCCCGACCCGGCCCACCCGACCGGCAAGGCCATGTGCCTGAAAGGCAAGTCCGCGCCCGAGCTGGTGCACAGCGCCGAGCGCATCCTCCACCCGATGCGGCGCACCAACCCCAAGACCGATCCGGACCCCGGCTGGCAGCGCATCTCGTGGGACGAGGCGCTGGCCGAGATCGCCGCCCGCATGCTGCAGGCCCGGCGCGAGAGCGGCGCCGAATCGGTGGCGTTCGCCGTCACCACGCCGAGCGGCACGCCGCTGAGCGACAGCATCGACTGGATCGAGCGCTTCATCCGGCTCTTCGGCAGCCCCAACACCTGCTACGCCACCGAAATCTGCAACTGGCACAAGGACTACGCCCACGCCTTCACCTTCGGCTGCGGCATGCCGACCGCGGACTACCGCCAGGCCGGGCTCATCGTGCTGTGGGGGCACAACCCGGCCAATACCTGGCTGTCGCAGGCCGACGCCATCGGCGCGGGCAGGAAGGCCGGCGCCAGGCTGCTGGTGGTCGATCCGCGCGAGACCGCGTTGGCCGCGCAGGCCGACCAGTGGCTGCGCGTGTGCCCCGGCACCGACGCCACGCTGGCGCTGGCCATCGCCAACCTGCTGATCGAGGCCAACGCCTTCGACCTGGACTTCGTGCGCCAGTGGACCAACGGGCCGCTGCTGGTGCGCAGCGACAACGGGCGCTTCCTGCGCGGGCGCGACGTCGGCCTGGCCGACGGCGACGCCTACCTGGCGTGGAACGCGCGCGCCGCGCGGGCACAGCCCTGGTCCGGGCTGCGGCCCGCCGATTTCCCCCACGTCGCGCTGCGCGGCACGTTCAGCGTGGGCGACGCCGGCGCCCCCGGCCTGCCCGCGATCGCGTGCCGGCCCGCCTTCGACCTGTATGCCGAGGAATGCGCGCGCTACCCCGCGGCGCTGGCCGCCGAGCTGACCTGGGTACCCGAGGGCGACATCCGCCAGGCCGCCGGCCTGTTCGCCAGCGCCGGGCCGGTGGCCTATCACGCCTGGTCCGGCGTGGGCCAGCACGACAACGCGACCCAGACCGACCGCGCCATCGCCTGCCTGTACGCGCTGACCGGCAGCTTCGACCGCGCCGGCGGCAACCGCGTCTACCAGAAGCCGCCCTACAACCCGGTCAGCGGCTTCGGCCTGCTGCCGCCGGAGCAGAAGGCCAAGGCACTCGGCTACGGCGAGCGGCCGCTGGGCCCGCCCGCGCAGGGCTGGATCACCGCGCGCGACCTCTACCGCGCCATCCTCCATGCGCAGCCGTACCGCGTGCGCGCGCTGGTGGCATTCGGCACCAACCCGCTGCTGTCGCAGGCCGACGTGGAGGACGGCGCGCGCGCGCTGCGCAGCCTGGACTTCTACGCGCACTGCGACCTGTTCGAGACGCCCAGCGCGCGCTACGCCGACATCCTGCTGCCGGTCAACACGCCGTGGGAGCGCGAGGGCCTGCGCATCGGCTTCGAGATCAGCGCGGAAGCCGAGCAACTGGTGCAGTTGCGCCAGCGCATGGTCTCGCCGCGCGGCGAATCGCGCTCGGACAACGACATCGTGTTCGACCTCGCGCTCAGGCTGGGCATGTCGGACGCGTTCTTCGGCGGCAGCCTGGAAGCCGGCTGGAACCACATGCTGGCGCCCAGCGGCCTGACGGTGAGCCAGCTGCGCCAGCACCCCGAAGGCATCCGCGTGCCGGTGGCCGACGTGGAAAGGAAATACGCGGCCAAGCCGCGCGGGCGCGCGTTCGACACGCAGACCGGCGTGGTGGAGCTGTACTCCGAGCTGCTGCTGCGCCACGGCTACCCGGCGCTGCCACGCCCGTCGTCGCCCACGGAGCATTCGCCCGCGGCGAACAGCGCGCCCGGCGCGGCCCTGGAGCCGTTCCCGTTCATGCTGACCTCGGCCAAGAGCGGCTACTACTGCCACAGCCAGCATCGCGGCCTGCCGTCGCTCAGGCGCAAGGCGCCGCGCCCGGAGGCGGAGATCTCCACCGCGCTGGCCGCCGCGCGCGGCATCGCCAGCGGCGACGCCATCCGCGTGAGCACGTCCGCCGGCAGCGCCACCTTCACCGCCCGGGTCAGGGAAGGGCTGCATCCGCGCGTGGTGGTCGGCGAGTTCGGCTGGTGGCAGCGCTGCGACGCGCTGGCCCAGGCGCCGCTGCCGGTGGCCGGGCCGGGCAACAGTAACTACAACGGGCTGATCGGCACCGACAGCATCGACCCGCTGAGCGGCTCCGTGCCGCTGCGCGCGTTCCGCTGCAACGTCGAGCGCGAGCCGGGGCTGGACGTGGCGCGGCGCGCGTGGGAGGGCTATCGCGCGTTCCGCGTGGCCGGCCTGCGCAAGGAGGCGCACGAGGTCACGTCGGTCTTCCTGGAGCCCGCCGACGGCGGCGGCCTGCCCGATTTCCTGCCCGGCCAGCACGTGACGATCCAGCTCGCCGCGCAGCCCGGCGGCGAGGACGCGGTGCGCTCGTATTCGCTCACCGGCCCGGCCACGGTGCCGGGGCGGCGCGGCTATTCGATTTCGGTGCGCCGCGCCGGCGGCGCCGTGCCCGGGCTGGTGTCCTCCCACATCAACCAGCGCCTCGCGGTGGGCGACGCGGTCGCGCTGCGGGCGCCGTCCGGCACCTTCGTGATGCCGGTGCGCACGCGGCGCCCGCTGGTGCTGCTGGCCGGCGGCATCGGCATCACGCCGTTCCTCTCGCTGCTCGAATCGCTGGAAGGCGTCGACGACCCGCCCCGGATCCTGCTGCTGTACGCCAACCGCAACGGGCAGGCTCACGCGTTCCGGGCGCGCCTGCGCGCGCTGCGCCGGCAGATCCGCGGCCTGGAAATCATCGATTTCTACGACTGCCCGGACCCCCGCGACCGGCCCGGCACCGACTACGACGTGGCCGGGCGCGTCGGCGCCGGCCACGTGCCCGCGCCGTGGCTGGCCGCGCGCCCGCTGGTCTACATGTGCGGGCCGGCGCCGATGATGACCGCGTTTGCCGACGGGCTGGCGGCGCTCGGCGTGCACCGCTCGGACATCTTCCGCGAGGTCTTCCGCGCGCCGGGGCGCGCGCCGGCCGGCCCCGCGCAGCAGTTCCGCGTGGTGTTCGCCAGGTCCGGCATGGCCGGCACCTGGCATTCGGCGCACGGGCCGCTGCTGGGCTTCGCCGAGCGGCTGGGCGTGGCGCTGCCCAGCGGCTGCCGCGTCGGGCAGTGCGAGAGCTGCGCGGTGCCGGTCGCCTCCGGCCAGGTGCGCCACCTGCACGGCGAAGATCCCGAGGACCCCGGCATGTGCCTTGCGTGCCAGGCCATCCCCGCCAGCGACCTCGTGCTCGACGCCTGAGCGCGGCGCGCCAGGCCCGCCACCGCCAGCGACCGTTTCCTCCCTTCTCACTTCATCACGCGACCATGCTGACACTGGACTCCGACACCACCCGCGCGCTGCTGCCGTTCGACGCGCTCATCCCCGCCCTGCGCGAGGCCTTCATCCGCGGCTGCGAGGTCCCGCAGCGGCACAGCCACGCCATCGGCGCGCCCGGCCAGGGTACGAGCACGGGCACGGTGCTGCTGATGCCCGCCTGGCAGACCGGCGCCTATCTCGGCGTGAAGACCGTCACCATCTATCCCGGCAACACGCAGGCCGGGCTGCCCGGCCTGTACTCGACCTACCTGCTGCACGACGCGCGCACCGGCCGGCCACTGGCGATGATCGACGGCAACGAGATCACCTCGCGCCGCACCGCCGCCGCGTCGGCGCTGGCCGCCTCGTACCTGAGCCGGCCCGGGGCGTCGTCCATGCTGGTGATCGGCGCGGGGCGGGTGGCGAGCCTGCTGCCCCACGCCTACCGCGCGGTGCGGCCGGTGGCGCGCGTCGCGGTATGGGACATCGACGCCGGGCAGGCCGCCGCGCTGGCCGCCCGGCTGTGCGCCGACGGCTTCGACGCGCGCGTGGCGGCATCCGTGGAGGCGGGCTGCGATGGCGCCGACATCGTGACCTCGGCCACGCTGGCCACCGTGCCGCTGGTGCGGCGCGCCTTCCTCGGCGCCGGCACGCACCTGGACCTGATCGGCGGCTTCACGCCCGAGATGCGCGAGGCCGACGACGCCTGCTTCGGCGGCACCTCGGTGTTCGTCGACACCGGCGAAGCCATCCTCAAGGCGGGCGACCTGCTCCACCCCATCGGGCAGGGCGTGCTGCGCGCCGCCGACATCCGCGCCACGCTCGCCGAGCTGTGCCGGCAGACCCATGCGGGACGCGCGGACGAGCGCGAAATCACCGTGTTCAAGGCAGTCGGCACCGCGCTGGAAGACCTGGCCGCGGCCGTCATGGCCTACGAAGGATTCGAAGACCCGCGCGGCACCGCGCCGCGCGCCATATCCCTGGCAAAGTAAGGAGAGAGCAATGACGAGCACACCCCTGTCGCTGGAAAGCGAAGATCCCCCGAGCCGCGGCGGGCTGGAACGCCTGGCCGTCAAGGTCACCGACTGGTCCGAGCGCTGGTTCCCCGATTCCTACATCTTCGCCGCGATCGCGGTGGTGGTGGTCGCGCTCGGCGCGCTCGGCATCGGCGCCTCCACGCAGAGCGTGGCGCAGGCCTTCGGCGACGGCTTCTGGAGCCTGATCCCGTTCACCATGCAGATGGCGGTGGTGGCCATCTCCGGCTACGTGGTGGCGGCGTCGCCGCCGGCGTCGCTGCTGATCGCGCGGCTCGCCGCGCTGCCCAGGACGGCGCGCGGCGCGGTCGCCTTCGTGGCGCTGGTGAGCCTGCTGACCTCGCTGCTGAACTGGGCGATCAGCCTGATCTTCAGCGGCCTGCTGGTGCGCGCCATCGCCCGCCGCAGCGGGCTGCGCGTGGATTACCGGGCCGCCAGCGCGGCCGCCTACCTGGGCATGGGCGCCACCTGGGCGCTCGGCCTGAGCTCGTCGGCGGCGCAGTTGCAGGCGAACCCGGCCAGCCTGCCCAAGTCGCTGCTCGACATCACCGGCGTGATCCCGTTCGCCGAAACCATCTTCCTGTGGCAGTCGATGGCGATGACCGCCGTGCTGATCGCCGCCTCGCTGCTGGTGGCCTATTTCTCCGCGCCCGCCGGCGACCGCGCGCGCACCGCGCAGGACATGGGCGTGGACCTCGACGATGCTGCCGACGTGACCGCGCGCCCCACGCGTCCCGGCGAATGGCTCGAATACAGCCCGCTGCTGACCGTGGTCATCGTCGCGCTCGGCGCCGGCTGGCTGGTGCACGAATTCACCAGCAAGGACCCCATCCTGGCGATCTCCAACCTCAACACCTACAACTTCCTGTTCCTGATGCTGGGGATGCTGCTGAACTGGCGGCCCAGGCGCTTCCTGCGCGCGGTCGCGCGCTCCGTGCCGTCCACGGCCGGCGTGCTGATCCAGTTCCCGCTGTACGGCGGCATCGCGTTCATGCTGACCAAGGCCACCGGCGTGGACGGCGCGAGCCTGTCGCACCACCTGGCCTCGGCCTTCGTCTCGGTGGCGACCCGCGAATCGTTCTCCGCGGTGATGGGCGTCTATTCGGCGGTGCTGGGCTTCTTCGTGCCCTCCGGCGGCGGCAAGTGGGTCATCGAGGCGCCCTACGTGATGCAGGCCGCCAACCAGCTGCAGGTCCACCTCGGCTGGGCCGTGCAGGTGTACAACGCCGCGGAGGCGCTGCCCAACCTCATCAACCCGTTCTGGATGCTGCCGCTGCTGGGCGTGCTCGGCATCCGCGCCAAGGACGTGGTGGGCTTCACCTTCACCCAGCTGCTGGTCCACGCGCCGCTGGTGCTGTTCATGCTGTGGGCCTTCGCGACCACGCTGCCCTATCGTCCGCCCGTGATGCCCTGACGGATCGATGGCGCGGGGACCCGCGCGGGAGGAAAACGCCGGGGCGGCCCGCGTCCCGGTTTAAGATGCGGCTTTCCGGCCACGGCCGGAACCCGATTTTTCCACCCAGCCAAGCCAACGATGAAGAAGATCACCCTGTTCCTCGCCGCCCTCGCCACCGCCGGCGCCGTCCACGCCGCCGCGCCCGCGGGCCCGGCCGAGACGCTGCCCTCGGGCATGACCATCCAGCACCTCGTCAAGGGCACCGGCCCGTCGCCCAAGGCGTCCGACACGGTCAAGGTCCACTACCGCGGCACGCTCACCGACGGCACCGAGTTCGACAGCTCGTACAAGCGCGGCCAGCCGATCTCGTTCCCGCTCAACCGCGTGATCCCGTGCTGGACCGAGGGCGTGCAGAAGATGCAGGTCGGCGGCAAGGCCAAGCTGGTCTGCCCGGGCCCGACCGCCTACGGCTCGCGCGGCGTGCCCGGCACGATCCCGCCCAACGCGACGCTGAACTTCGAGGTCGAGCTGCTGGGCATCGGCGGCTGACCAGGGCACCGGCGCATGGCCTGCTCCGGCGGGCCGTGCGCGGCGCTGCCGGCCTGCCGCATCCGCTACACTTCTCTGTCGACAAGAATGCAGGCACGAGGATGAGAAAAGGCGGACGGATCAAGGCATGGCATGCCGACAAGGGCTATGGGTTCATCGAGATCCACGCCCAGTCGAAAGACGTTTTTTTCCATATCAGCGCGCTGCAGGGCCGCGCCGTCGCGCCCAAGGTCGGCGACCGCGTGTCGTTCGAATTGTCGGCGGGCAAGGACGGCCGCCCGCAGGCGAGCCAGGTCTCGATCGCGGGCGCGCCCGGGCAGGCCGGGACGGCGGGACGGGCGAACCTGCTGCCGGCGCTGGCGGCGGCTTTCGCGCTGCTGGCGATCTTCGCGGCTTCGCTCGCCGGCCGTCTGCCGCGCGGCGTGGCGCTGGCCAGCCTCGGGCTGAGCGTGGCGGCCTTCGCGCGCTATGCCGTCGACAAGCGGCGCGCCGTGCGCAGCGAACAGCGCATTCCGGAGAGCGAACTGCACCTGCTCGCGCTGTGCGGCGGCTGGCCGGGCGCGCTGGCGGCCCAGCACCTGCTGCGGCACAAGAACCGCAAGGCGTCGTTCCAGGCCACCTTCTGGGCCACGGTCCTGCTGAACGTCGGGGCGATGGTGCTCTGGGCGACGGTGCTGGACGCGTAAGCCGCAACACCCGCGCGGGCGGCGCTTGCCGGCGCCGATCGAGCCGTGTTACCTTGCGCCTTCCAGGAGAACGAGGCGCCTTCACCACGCAAGGGAAGGCCCCTCTACCGAAGGCGTACCCCTGAAACGCTCAGGTGCAAAAGACTGGAAACCGAACGAACTGGAGAGCGCCGGGCCGCACCGACAAGGTGAGCGGCACGCGGCCGCCGAAGGGGCAAGCCGCCACCCATGCCGGGTGCGGCGAATCTCTCAGGTAAAAGGACAGTGGGGACAGACAGGCCGGATGGCCTGGCTGTCCCTTTTTGCTATCCGGAGCCTGAGAAATGAAAGTCATCGTGATGGGAGCCGGCGTGATCGGCGTCGCCTCGGCGTGGTACCTGGCGCGCGCCGGGCATGAGGTGGTGGTGCTGGAGCGCAATGCGGGCGCGGCCCGCGAAACCAGCTTCGGCAACGGCGGGCAGATCTCCGTCAGCCATGCCGAGCCGTGGGCCAACCCGGGCGCGCCGCTGAAGATGCTGCGCTGGCTGGGGCGCGAGGACGCGCCGCTGCTGTTCCGCCTGCGCGCCGATCCGGCGCAGTGGTCGTGGGGCCTGAAGTTCCTGCGCGAGTGCTCGGCGCGGCGCTCCACCCACAACATGGTCCAGTTGCTCAACCTGGGCACCTACAGCCGCGCCAGCCTGCAGGCGCTGCGCACCGAAACCGGCATCGAGTACGACCACCTGACGCGCGGCATCCTGCACTTCTACACCAGCCACAAAGAGTTCGACGCGGCCATCGAGCCGGCGCGCATCATGCGCGAGCTGGGCTGCGAGCGCCGCGTGATCGGCCCGGACGAGGTGGTGCGGCTGGAGCCGGCGCTGGCGCACATCGCGCCGCGCCTGGCCGGCGCCACCTATACCAGCGAGGACGAATCGGGCGACGTGCACCGCTTCACCACCGCGCTGGCGGCGCGCTGCGAGGCGCTCGGCGTGCGCTTTCGCTACGGCGTGCGAGTGCAGCACCTGCATGCCAAGGG
>NZ_AQPL01000203.1:0-684 GCF_000395345.1 Cupriavidus sp. WS
GCTTTCGCTACGGCGTGCGAGTGCAGCACCTGCATGCCAAGGGCGGCGCCATGCGCGGCGTGGAGATCGCCGACGAGACCGGCGCCTACCGCATCGAGAGCGCCGACGCCTACGTGCTGGCGCTGGGCAGCTTCAGCCCGATGCTGGCGCGCCCGCTCGGCGTGAAGCTCGACATCTACCCGGCCAAGGGCTACTCGGCCACGCTGCCGGTGCTCGATGCCACGCGCGCGCCCAGCGTGAGCCTGACCGACGACGAGTACAAGCTGGTGTTCTCGCGCTTCGGCGACCGCCTGCGCATCGCCGGCACGGCGGAGCTCAACGGCTATGCGATGGATCTCAACCCGGTGCGCTGCGATGCCATCGTGCGGCGCACGCTGGAGGTGTTCCCGGGCATGAGCCGGCCCGAGCTGGCGCAATTCTGGACCGGCCTGCGCCCGGCCACGCCGGGCAACGTGCCGTACATCGGCGCGTCCGCCGTGCGCGGGCTGTACCTCAACACCGGGCATGGCACGCTGGGCTGGACGCACGGCTGCGGCTCGGGCCGCGCCATCGCGGACATCGTGAGCGGGCGCGTGCCGGAGGTGGACTTCGCCTTCACCGGCGAACTGCCGGCGGGCGCGCCACGGCCGGCCACGCTGGCGCCGGCCGCGGCGCGGCCCGCGGCGCACTGACGCCGCCGGCCAG
>NZ_AQPL01000204.1:0-678 GCF_000395345.1 Cupriavidus sp. WS
CGGAGGCGGGGGTGGAAGCCCCGCGCGCGGGCGGGCGTTGCTGCAGGGTGCTGGCCGGTGGCATGAAGGCGGCCAGCGCGGCGGGCAGGGACGAGGAGCCGGGCCGCGGCGGGGACTCCGCCGTGCGGCCGCGCAGCAGTTGCGCGGCCTTTGCCAGTTGTCCGCGGGCAGAACGAAGGGCTTGAACCATGGCGGCCTCGGTATCGACGATGGCTGCATTGGGCCAGCCGGCGATGACGAAGCCGTGACGGAAACATGAATGTCACATGACTGTGGCGCGCCGGCAAACACCGCCGCCGCGCGCCGCGCGCGGGCCCGGAGTCAGGCGGCCGGCGCCACCGCGCACAGTCGCGCCAGCGCGCCCAGCGCCGCCTGCGTGGCGCGCGGGTGGCGCAGCAGGCCGACGTGGCCGACGCCGGACAGCGCGACGTGGTGGGCGCCTTCCAGCCACGACGAGCCGGCCGGGCCGGCGATGGAGTCGTGCCAGCTGAACACCGACACCAGCGCGGCGCGCTGGCGCGGGGTCTCGCGCGCCGCCAGCGCGCGCAGCCAGGCGCTGCCGCAGCGCATCTGGCGCGCGTTGAAGCCGCTGCCGTAGCGCGCCAGCGCGCAGCCGTGGTGGGGCGAGCCGAGCGTGACGATGCCGCGGCACGGCGGCGGCTTGCCGCGTCCCGCCAC
>NZ_AQPL01000205.1:0-58675 GCF_000395345.1 Cupriavidus sp. WS
CGGCGGCTTGCCGCGTCCCGCCACGGCCGCGCGCGCGGCCAGCCCGCCCATGCTGTGGCACAGCAGCAGCGGCGCCTGGCCGGTGGTGGCGGCGATGCGCGCGATGGCGGCGCGCACCTGCAGCGCGTAGTGGTCGAGGTCGCCGAACACGGGTTCGAGGTCGATCGCCTCGCAGTGGTAGCCGGCCGCGGCCAGCGCCGGCTGCATGTCCAGCCAGACCGCGTGGTTGCAGCCGTAGCCGTGCACCAGCAGCAGCGGCGGGCGCGAGCCGGGCGCGCGGGCCGGCGTGAAGCGGCGCCGCGAGCAGAACGGCTGGAGCCAGTCGAACATGCGCAGCACGGCGGCGTATTCGTGCAGGTAGCAGGCCAGCGCCGGCACCGGCGCCAGCGGCGCGGGCCGGGTCGCCAGCAGGGCCGGCGGCCGCGGCGGGCGCTGGCCGGCGGGCACGCCGAAGCCGGCCAGCGAGAGCACGAAGGCGCCGGCCAGCGACAGTCCCAGCAGGCCCAGCACCAGCAGCAGGCCGGCCAGCAGCCCGGCGCCGAGCGTCCAGCCGGCGCGCTCGCGCAGCGCCACCGCGCAGCCCGCCACCGCGGCAGCCTGCAATGCCACCGCGATGCGGCGCAAGGCGGCGGCCGAGAGCGTCATGGCCGGGGCGGGCGCAGGTCGGCCAGGCGGGTGCCGGCCATGCGGTCGTGCAGGAACTGGCGCCGCGGGTCCAGCCACGCCAGCAGGATCCAGATCAGCAGGCCGCCGGCGAGCACGCCGACGAAGGGCCCCTTGACCAGGCCGAGCGCGTGCCCGACGGCCGCCGACGGCGGCAGCCACAGCCACGCCAGCAGGTAGCGCGCGGCGGCGCGCGGCCAGCGCGGCGGCACGCCGGCGGCGGTTTCCACGCGCATGCGCCAGGTCTGCATGGCGAGGGTCTGGCCGTTGCGCTGCCAGAACCAGACGAAGTAGCAGCCCAGCACCAGAAAGCTCCATGCCTGCATGGCGAGCTCGCCGTCCACGCCGAGGCGCCGCAGCGCCGGCCGCGCCAGCAGGTAGAGCGCGGTGGAGGCGCTCAGCACGCCGAACAGCAGCACGCCCTCGTAGAGCATGCAGGCGACGCGGCGGCGCAGCGAGGGCGCCGGGCGAGGGGCGCCGGCCGGGGCGGCTGGCTTGGTGCTGGTACGGGAGGTGGCGGCGGCGGGCATGGCGGAATTGGGCAAGGGCGATGCCGGCCAGGTGCCGGCCGGGAAGAAGGGCGTCGCGACGGTCAGGGAGACCGGCGCGAGGACGGTCACCAAGCCGGTCACGAAGTCAGGCACAAAGGACGGACGCGGCGACAGATGCGGCGACGGCGGCGCGCCCGGGCGCAACGCGCATTATGCCAAAGCCCGGCCGGCGGCAGTTGGCCGGGCAGCCGCGCTTATCGGCGGACCGGCTCGTCGGGGCTGGCCGGTCCGCCGGCGTTGCTGGCCGCGGGCTCGGCGCCGGCGCCGGCGTCGTGTGGCGCATCGGGCGCGGCGAGGATCGCGGCGGGCGCCATCGTGCCGGCTGCCGGCGCGGCGGCCGGCAGGTCGGGCACATGCGCGCCGGCGTCGGAGGCGGGGTGGTGGGCGGCCATGTGCGCGGCGGCCGGCACCTTCTTCTCGAGGTGCAGCTGGCGCGTGGTCTCGGCGGGCAGCCGCTTGCCCGAGGGCAGGGCGCTGACCGCGCCCGGGCGGCGCGGCACCTTCTCGGCGGCGGCCAGGTTCTTCTTCTGTTCTTCAGGCAGTTGCTGGTACTTGTCCCAGGCTTCGGCCTTCTTCTGCGGCGGCAGCGAGCGCGTGATCTGGTAGTTCTCGCGCGCCAGCCGGCGCTGCTGCGGCGTCATCTTGACCCATTCGGTCATGCGCGTCTGCAGGCGCGCCTGCTCGGCCGGCGAGAATTTCGGGTAGCGCTCCGCGATCTGCACCCATTTGCGGCGATTCAGTTCGGGGAAGTTGTTCCACTCGTCTTGCAGCGGGGCGAGCACGCGTTGCTGCACGACGGAGAGCTCGGCCCAGGTCGGATGCGCGTTGACGGGGCTGGTGGCGGCAGAAGCGCCGGTGGCGCGGCCGCCCTGGGCCTGGCACGCCAGCGGCGCGGACAGCCAGGCGGCGGCCGCGGCGGCGCCGGCCAGCAGCAAGCCTGCCAGCCGCCGGCGTGGCGCGGCGCGGCGCGAAGGGGTGCTGGCCATCGCTATTGCTGACCGCGTTTCAGGAACACGTGGAAGCCCTGGTCGGCGTAGGCCGCCGGCGGCAGGTCGTCGAGCAGCATGGCGGCATCCACGTCGGCGAGCTCGTCCACGCGCTTCTGCTGCTGCCAGTGGTAGATGCCGATCAGGCCGGCGCCCAGCGCCACCAGCGTCCACACCAGCCCGAGGCGGCGCAGCCAGGCGCCCGCGCGGTGCAGCGGCGAATCGTCTTCGTCGAACGAGACCGTGGCCGCGCCGGCCGTGGCCAGCTGCGGCGCGGCCACCGCGGCATGCGCCTTGCGGCGCGACAGCGCCATGCGCCGCGCGGCGGCGAGCCGTTCGGTCACATTGGCCGGCAACGCGTTCGCCGAGGCATCCAGTGCCGTGCGAATCTCGTGTGCCAGGCGGCGTTCATTGATTTCTTTTTCGTTTCTGTTACTCATAGTCGGACCCCCCGCGCTCGCAATGCCTGCGCCAGTGTGTGCGTGGCGCGGGAACAGTGAGTCTTGACGCTGCCTTCCGAGCATCCCATGACAGCAGCCGTTTCCGCGACGTCCATATCCTCCCAGTAACGCATCAGGAAAGCTTCGCGTTGACGTGTCGGCAGGCGCTGGATCTCCTGTTCGATGATGTGCATGGTCTGGGCGCGTTCCACTTTGTCGGCGCTGCTTTCGGCGGATTCGGAGCCGATTTCGGCCTCGAAAGTGTCGAGCAGGTCATTATCTTCGCCTTCCCGGTCGTCGCGCAGGTTGGAAAACAGCGTGACCCAGGTGTTTCGCACCTTCTGACGGCGGAACCAGTCGTGGATGGTGTTCTGCAGTATGCGCTGGAACAGCGGCGGCAGTTCGCCGGCGCTCTTGTCGCCGTATTTCTCGGCGAGCTTGATCATGGCGTCCTGGACGATGTCCAGGGCGGCCTCGTCGTCGCGCACCGCAAACACGGCCTGTTTGAAGGCGCGCCGCTCGACGCTGGCGAGAAAGTCGGATAGTTCCTGATCGGTTGCCATGCAGGCGGGGTACAGACGGTGAGGCCGCGGCCGGTGGATGTGCGGGTTACGGCTGCCCGCACGTCCAAAATGGGGGGAATGCTAGCAAATAACCCTGTGGGTGACCATCTTTGTTCTTTGTTGCGGTCATTCACGGGCCCGCCGGCACGGGCTGCAATGGCCGCGGCGCGCGCGGAAAACCGCACCGCGCCGGGCGCGCCCGGGCAGGCAGAAAGCCGTAGACCAGCCTGATGCATTGCGGTATCATCGTCGGTTCACGACATCAGTGGTTGTCTCATCAGGCCGCTTATGAGGCGGTCTACCATGCAGACGCGCACCGCTTGAACCCGCGCCACAAGCCCGGCAGAGAGCATCCGAACAATTTTTTGCCGAAAATTGCAAAGGACTGAAATGAACATGCCCAGCGCGGAATTCTCCCACGCAGACAGCAATTCATCTGCCGCACCCGAAATGATCGGTGCGGAAATCCTCGTTCACGCACTTGCCGAAGAAGGCGTCGAGTACGTCTGGGGCTACCCCGGCGGCGCAGTGCTGTATATCTACGACGAGTTCTACAAGCAGAAGAAGATCGAGCACATCCTGGTGCGCCACGAGCAGGCCGCGGTCCATGCCGCGGACGGCTATGCGCGCGCGACCGGCAAGGTGGGCTGTGCCCTGGTGACTTCGGGTCCCGGCGTCACCAACGCGGTGACGGGCATCGCCACGGCCTACCTGGATTCGATCCCGATGGTGGTGATCACCGGCAACGTGCCGACCCACGCCATCGGCCAGGACGCATTCCAGGAATGCGACACGGTCGGCATCACCCGCCCGATCGTCAAGCACAACTTCCTGGTCAAGGACGTCCGCGATCTCGCTTCGACCATCAAGAAGGCGTTCTACATCGCCGCGACCGGCCGTCCCGGCCCGGTGGTGGTGGACATCCCCAAGGACGTCTCGCGCAACGCCTGCAAGTACGAGTATCCCAAGTCGATCGACATGCGCTCGTACAACCCGGTGAACAAGGGCCATTCGGGCCAGATCCGCAAGGCGCTCGCGCTGTTGCAGGGCGCCGAGCGGCCGTTCATCTACGCCGGCGGCGGGGTGGTGCTGGCCAACGCCAGCGAGGAGCTGCGCCAGCTGGCCGCGCTGACCGGCCATCCGGTCACCAACACGCTGATGGGCCTGGGCTCGTTCCCCGGCACCAGCAAGCAGTTCGTCGGCATGCTCGGCATGCACGGCACGTATGAAGCCAACATGGCCATGCAGAACTGCGACGTGCTGATCGCCATCGGCGCGCGCTTCGACGACCGCGTGATCGGCAACCCGGGGCACTTCACCTCGCAGCCGCGCAAGATCATCCACATCGACATCGACCCGTCTTCGATCTCGAAGCGCGTCAAGGTGGACATCCCCATCGTGGGCAACGTCAAGGACGTGCTGCAGGAGCTGATCTCGCAGCTGCAGGCCAGCGACGTCAAGCCCCGGCGCGAGGCACTGGCCCGCTGGTGGGAGCAGATCGAGCAGTGGCGCTCGGTGGACTGCCTCAAGTACGACCGCAATTCCGAGATCATCAAGCCGCAGTACGTGGTCGAGAAGATCTGGGAACTGACCAAGGGCGATGCGTACATCTGCTCTGACGTCGGCCAGCACCAGATGTGGGCCGCGCAGTTCTACAAGTTCGACCAGCCGCGCCGCTGGATCAATTCCGGCGGCCTGGGCACGATGGGCGTGGGCCTGCCGTATGCGATGGGCATCAAGAAAGCCTTCCCCGAGAAGGAAGTGGTGACCATCACCGGCGAAGGCTCGATCCAGATGTGCATCCAGGAACTGTCGACCTGCCTGCAGTACGACACCCCGGTCAAGATCTGCGCGCTCAACAACCGCTATCTCGGCATGGTGCGCCAGTGGCAGGAGATCGAGTACGACAACCGCTACTCGCACTCCTACATGGACGCGCTGCCCGACTTCGTCAAGCTGGCCGAGGCCTATGGCCACGTCGGCATGCGCATCGAGAAGACCTCGGACGTCGAGCCCGCGCTGCGCGAAGCGTTCCGCCTGAAAGACCGTACCGTGTTCCTCGACTTCCAGACCGACCCCACCGAAAACGTGTGGCCGATGGTGCAGGCCGGCAAGGGCATCTCCGAGATGCTGCTCGGCGCGGAGGACCTGTGATGCGACATATCATTTCGGTCCTGCTGGAAAACGAACCGGGCGCGCTGTCGCGCGTGGTCGGCCTGTTCTCGGCGCGCGGCTACAACATCGAGACGCTGACGGTGGCACCCACCGAGGACGCCTCGCTGTCGCGCATGACCATCGTCACGAGCGGCTCCGACGACGTGATCGAGCAGATCACCAAGCACCTGAACCGCCTGGTGGAGGTGGTCAAGGTGGTGGACCTGACCGAAGGCGCGCACATCGAGCGCGAGCTGATGCTCGTCAAGGTGCGCGCGGTCGGCAAGGAGCGCGAGGAAATGAAGCGCACCGCCGACATCTTCCGCGGCCGCATCATCGACGTCACCGAGAAGACCTACACCATCGAGCTGACCGGCAACGGCGTCAAGCTCGACGCCTTCCTCGACGCCATCGACCGCGCCGCCATCCTCGAGACCGTCCGTACCGGCGGCTCGGGCATCGGCCGCGGCGAACGCATCCTGAAGGTCTGACCCGATTGCAGTATCCCCGGGCGGCATCGCCGCGCGCCGCGCGGCAGCCGCTACCCCGACACACGAAAACGAAAGCTTGAAGGAACCATCATGAAAGTGTTTTACGACAAGGACGCCGACCTCTCCCTGATCAAGGGCAAGAACGTCACCATCATCGGCTACGGCTCGCAAGGCCATGCCCACGCGCAGAACCTGAACGACTCGGGCGTCAAGGTCACGGTCGGCCTGCGCAAGAGCGGCGCATCGTGGAACAAGGCCGTCAACGCCGGCCTGCAGGTCAAGGAAGTGGCCGAGGCGGTCAAGTCCGCCGACGTGGTCATGATCCTGCTGCCGGACGAGCAGATCGCCGAGGTGTACAAGAACGAAGTGCACGACAACATCAAGGAAGGTGCCGCGCTGGCCTTCGCCCACGGTTTCAACGTGCACTACGGCGCCGTGATCCCGCGCGCCGACCTCGACGTGATCATGATCGCGCCGAAGGCCCCGGGCCACACCGTGCGCTCGACCTACGCGCAAGGCGGCGGCGTGCCCCACCTGATCGCCGTGCACCAGAACAAGTCCGGCGCCGCCCGTGACATCGCCCTGTCGTACGCCACCGCCAACGGCGGCGGCCGCGCCGGCATCATCGAGACCAACTTCCGCGAAGAAACCGAAACCGACCTGTTCGGCGAGCAGGCCGTGCTGTGCGGCGGCACCGTCGAGCTGATCAAGGCCGGCTTCGAGACGCTGGTGGAAGCCGGCTACGCGCCGGAAATGGCCTACTTCGAGTGCCTGCACGAACTGAAGCTGATCGTCGACCTGATCTATGAAGGCGGCATCGCCAACATGAACTACTCGATCTCCAACAACGCCGAATACGGCGAGTACGTCACCGGCCCGCGCGTCGTGACCGAGGAGACCAAGAAGGCCATGAAGCAGTGCCTGACCGACATCCAGACCGGCGAGTACGCCAAGAGCTTCCTGCTCGAGAACAAGGCCGGCGCGCCGACCCTGATCTCGCGCCGCCGCCTGACGGCCGAGCACCAGATCGAGGAAGTGGGCGCCAAGCTGCGCGCCATGATGCCCTGGATCGCCAAGAACAAGCTGGTCGACCAGTCGAAGAACTAAGTCGGAATGCAGTCCTGGGCCCGCCGTTTCGCGCGGCGGGCCGCGGCCGTCCGGCCTTCCGCGCGTTCGGTCCCCGCTTCCGGGGGCGCTTTCGCGCGGGGGCTGGACGGCTTTTTGTTATCCTTGTCAGACTTTACCTTCTACCAAGCATTGCATGAACTATCCTCATCCGCTGATCGCCCGTGAAGGCTGGCCGTTCCTGGGCATTGCCTTTGTCATCTCGCTGCTGGTGCAGGTCAGCGCCGGCTTCTGGTGGGCCCTGCCGCTGTGGATCGTCACGCTGTTCGTGCTGCAGTTCTTCCGCGACCCGCCGCGGCCGATCCCGGCCCAGCCGAACGCCGTGCTGGCCCCGGCCGACGGCCGCATCGTGGTGGTCGAGAAAACCCAGGACCCCTATGCCGGGCGCGAGGCGCTGAAGATCAGCGTGTTCATGAACGTGTTCAACGTGCACTCGAACCGCGTGTCGGTGGACGGCCAGGTGGAGAAGGTCGAATACTTCCCCGGCAAGTTCGTCAACGCCGACCTCGACAAGGCCTCGCTCGAGAACGAGCGCAACGCCGTGGTGATCCGCCGCGCCGGCGACGGCAAGGTGGTGACGCTGGTGCAGGTCGCCGGGCTGGTGGCGCGCCGCATCCTCTGCTATACCCGGGTGGGGGAGACCCTGTCGCGCGGCCAGCGCTACGGCTTCATCCGCTTCGGCTCGCGCGTGGACGTGTACCTGCCCGTGGACGCGCGCCCGCGCGTGACCATCGGCGAGAAGGTGTCGGCGTCGTCGACGGTCCTGGCCGAGCTGGACTGATCCGGCCCGCGGCCACTGGAGAAAACAGGCATGGGTGCATTCAACCGGCGCAACAAGCGCGCCAGCAACGGCAACGTGACGCATCTGCGTCCGTTCCGCCACAACCAGTTGCGCGGCGGCGAGCCGGACGGCTACGACGATGCCGCCGACCCCGACATCGAATACGTGCGGCCGCGCCGGCGCGGCATCTACCTGCTGCCCAACGCCTTCACCACCGCGGCGCTGTTCGCCGGCTTCTTCGCCATCGTGCAGGCCATGAACATGCGCTTCGACACGGCGGCCATCGCCATCTTCGCGGCGATGGTGCTGGACGGCATGGACGGCCGCGTGGCGCGCATCACCAATACCCAGAGCGCGTTCGGCGAGCAGTACGACTCGCTGTCCGACATGACCTCGTTCGGCGTGGCGCCGGCGCTGGTGATGTACGAGTGGATCCTGCACGACCTCGGCAAATGGGGCTGGATCGCCGCCTTCGTCTACTGCACCTGCGCCGCGCTGCGCCTGGCGCGCTTCAACGCCAACATCGGCGTGGTCGACAAGCGCTTCTTCCAGGGGCTGCCCAGCCCGGCGGCGGCGGCGCTGGTGGCCGGCTTCGTGTGGCTGGTGATCGACAACAAGCTGCCGGTCAAGGACCTGTGGATGCCGTGGGTGGCGTTCGGCATCACGCTGTACGCCGGGCTGTCGATGGTGTCGAACGCGCCGTTCTACAGCGGCAAGGCGCTCGACGTGCGCTACCGCGTGCCGTTCGGCATGATGGTGCTGGTGCTGGTGCTGTTCGTGGTGGTGTCGACCGACCCGCCGGTGGCGCTGTTCGGGCTGTTCGTGGCCTACGCGATCTCCGGCTACCTGCTGTGGGGCTGGCGCGCGCTGCACGGGCAGCCGGCCGGCGTGCGCAAGGCGCGCGACGGCGGGAACGAACGTTCTTGAGCCGTTCCGGTGAAAAGGCGCTGCGGCGCCTTTTCTTTTTTTTACTCTTCAGTGCTCGCTCTTTTACCGCCGCTCTCTTATCTTGGCTCTCTGATCCCGGCTGCTGTTGCGCCGCTGTTGCGTTGTTGTTCCTTTTCACGATCACAGGAGGTTCTCATGGGCATGCTCGACTTCATCAAGGAAGCAGGAGAGAAACTGTTCGGCGGCGGCGAGGCCAAGGCGGCCACGCCCGCTGCCGCGCCCGCGGCCGATGCCGACGCGGCCAACCGCGCCGCCGGCGACGCCATCGAGGGCTACATCAGGCAGATGGGCCTGGACGCCACCGGGCTGACGGTGCAGGTGGACGGCTCGCAGGGGCTGGTGACGGTGTTCGGCGTGGCGCCGGACCAGGCCACGCGCGAGAAGATCATCCTGTGCTGCGGCAACGTGCAGGGCGTGGACAAGGTCGACGACAAGATGTCGGTCAACGTGGAGACGGCCGAGTCGCAATGGCACACCGTGGTCAAGGGCGACACGCTGTGGGCGATCTCCCAGACCGCCTACGGCAACGGCGCGCTGTACACCGCCATCTTCGAGGCCAACCGCCCGATGCTGTCGAACCCGGACAAGATCTATCCGGGGCAGAAGCTGCGCATCCCGCCGAAGGCCTGACGGCGGGGCGCCGATGGCCGGGGCGGCGCGGACACCGCCTGCGGCCATCGGGCATCGACTATCGGCACGATTGATGCGTCCATGTTGCGCGCGCCCGGCATCTCGGCTATAGTCGCTGACATGATTTCGCGCCAAGCCCTACTCGCCCGCACCACGCTAGGTGGCCTACTAGGCCATCAGGTCGGGACGCGTTCGCGCTGAGGGAAGCCAACACCCTCGCGCAAAGTCACACAGGATTCACAAACGCCCCGGCCTGCATCACTGCACGCCGGGGCGTTCTGCATTCAGCGCCGGCGCAGCGAGAACAGGCCAGGCCCGCCAGACGCCAAGCACAACAGATAAAGCCCAGGAGCCCCATCCATGTCCGACAAACTCATCATTTTCGACACCACCTTGCGCGACGGCGAGCAGTCGCCCGGCGCCTCTATGACCCGCGAGGAAAAGATCCGCATCGCGCGCCAGCTGGAGCGCCTGAGGGTGGACGTGATCGAAGCCGGCTTCGCGGCCAGCTCCAACGGCGATTTCGAGGCCATCCGCGCGATCGCCCAGGTGGTCAAGGACTCCACCATCTGCTCGCTGGCCCGCGCCAACGACAAGGACATCGCCCGCGCCGCCGAGGCGCTCAAGCCGGCCAACTCGTTCCGCATCCATACCTTCATCGCCACCTCGGCGCTGCACATGGAGAAGAAGCTGCGCATGACGCCGGACCAGGTCTATGAGCAGGCCCGCCTGGCCGTGCGCTTCGCGCGCCAGTTCACCGACGACATCGAGTTCTCGCCCGAGGACGGCAGCCGCTCGGACATGGACTTCCTGTGCCGCGTGCTCGAAGGCGTGATCGCCGAGGGCGCCACCACTATCAACCTGCCCGACACGGTCGGCTACGCGGTGCCGGAAGGCTACGCCGCGCTGATCCGCTCGGTGCGCGAGCGCATCCCCAATTCCGACAAGGCGATCTGGTCCGTGCACTGCCACAACGACCTCGGCATGGCGGTGGCCAACTCGCTGGCGGCGGTCAAGCTCGGCGGCGCGCGCCAGGTCGAGTGCACCATCAACGGCCTCGGCGAGCGCGCCGGCAACACCAGCCTCGAAGAGGTGGTGATGGCGGTCAAGACGCGCCGCGACTACTTCGACATGGACGTCGGCGTGGACACCACGCAGATCGTGCCGGCCTCCAAGCTGGTCTCGCAGATCACCGGCTTCGTGGTGCAGCCCAACAAGGCCGTGGTCGGCGCCAACGCGTTCGCGCACGCCTCGGGCATCCACCAGGACGGCGTGCTCAAGGCGCGCGACACCTACGAGATCATGCGCGCCGAGGACGTGGGCTGGAGCGCCAACAAGATCGTGCTGGGCAAGCTCTCGGGCCGCAACGCGTTCAAGCAGCGCCTGCAGGAGCTCGGCATCACGCTCGACAGCGAAAGCGAGATCAACGCCGCCTTCGCGCGCTTCAAGGAACTGGCCGACCAGAAGGCCGAGATCTTCGACGAAGACATCATGGCCATCGTTTCCGACGAGGCCCACGACGTCAACGACCACTTCCGCTTCATCTCGCTGTCGCAGCGCTCGGAAACCGGCGAGCGTCCGCACGCGCGCGTGGTCTTCAACATGGACGGCCAGGAACTGATCGGCGAAGCCGAGGGCAACGGCCCGGTCGACGCCACCCTGCATGCGATCGAAAGCAAGGTCAACAGCGGCGCCGAGCAGGTGCTGTATTCGGTCAACGCCATCACCACGGGCACCCAGGCCCAGGGCGAAGTGACGGTGCGCCTGTCCAAGGCCGGGCGCATCGTCAACGGCGTCGGCACGGACCCGGACATCGTGGCGGCTTCGGCCAAGGCCTACCTGGCCGCGCTGAACAAGCTGCACGACAAGGCCGTGCAGAAGATCAACCCGCAGATCTGACCCGGATCCCCGCGGCAAGCCCGCGGCCTATCCGGCCGCGCGGCTTGAACCGGCCCGCCCGTTTCCCACGAGGACGCTGGCGGGCGTTTTGCGTTTCGTTTGGGCTTTCTTTTGCGCTTCCTTCGCGCTGTCTTTGCGCTGTCTTTGCGGCTTCTCGCGCGCAATGCGCGGGCTTCAGCGGCGCCGTCATCCGGCGCGCATCCCGTGGCAACGGGCGTCATGGTGCCGCCTTCGCGGCGCCGCGCTTTCTGTCGGGCGAGGGCCGCCGCGGTTTGCCTCGGCCCGCGTCCGTGGCTTACCATGCATCGCTTTCGACGGGAGGGCTCTCGATGTGGAGTAGACGATGGCTGGCCGGCTGCCTGCTGGCGCTGGCCGCCGCGGGCGCGGGCGCGCAGGAGCCGATCCGGCTGGGCATGATCGAAGGGTTGTCCGGTCCGTTCGCCAACGCCGGCGACGCGGTGGTGCGCAACCTGCGCATCGCCGTGGAGCGCGTCAATGCGCGCGGTGGCGTGAAGACCGCGCAGGGCGCGCGCCCGTTCGAGCTGGTCACGCTCGACAGCAAGGGCAACGTCGACGAGAGCCTGATGCAGTTCCGCGCGCTGACCGACCGCCACATGCCGTTCGTCCTGCAGGGCAACAGCTCGGCGGTGGCCGCCGCGCTGGTCGGCGCGGTCAACCGCCACAACCAGCGCCAGCCCGACGCGCGCGTGCTGTTCCTCAATTACTCGGCGGTCGACCCGGCGCTGACCAACGAGAACTGCAGCTTCTGGCACTTCCGCTTCGACGCCAGCGCCGACATGCGCATGCAGGCGCTGACCGAGGTCATCCGCGCCGACGCGGGCGTGCGCCGCGTCTATCTGATCGACCAGGACTACAGCTTCGGC
Organism: Cupriavidus sp. WS; assembly: GCF_000395345.1. Taxonomy (NCBI): domain Bacteria; kingdom Pseudomonadati; phylum Pseudomonadota; class Betaproteobacteria; order Burkholderiales; family Burkholderiaceae; genus Cupriavidus; species Cupriavidus sp. WS. The sequence continues at coordinate 12,116 of NZ_AQPL01000205.1, forward strand.
CACCAGGTGGCGCGCTCGGCGCGCGAGATGCTGGCCGCCAAGCGCCCCGACCTGCGCATCGTCGGCGACGAATTCCACCCGATCGGCAAGATCAAGGATTTCGCGCCGTACATCGCCAAGATCAAGGCCAGCGGCGCGGACGCCGTCATCACCGGCAACTGGGGCAACGACCTGACGCTGATGGTCAAGGCCGCGCGCGAAGGCGGCCTGAACGCCAGGTTCTACACCTTCTACGGCAACGGCCTGGGCGCGCCCGCGGCGATGGGCGACGCTGGGGTGGGGCGGGTGCTGGCGGTGGCCGAATGGCACCCGAACGTGGGCGGCGCCGCCTCGGATGCGTTCTACCGGGCCTTCCGCGCGCGCTACCCCGAGCCGCGCGACGACTACGTCCACCTGCGCATGCAGATGATGGTCGAGATGCTGGCGCGCGCGATCGAGCGGGCCGGCTCGACCGACGCCGTCAAGGTGGCGCACGCGCTGGAGGACATGCGCTACGTCAACGACTTCCACGAGGCCACCATCCGCGCCAGCGACCACCAGGTGCTGCAGCCGCTCTACGTGTCGGTGATGGAGAAGCAGGGCGGGGAGGTGCGCTTCGACAACGAGGGCTCGGGCTACGGCTTCCGCACGGTCAGGAAACTGAAGGCAGCGCAGACCACATTGCCGACGACGTGCCAGATGGAGCGGTTCTGAGGGATTTGCTGGCAAGCGCGGCCGGATTTCCGCTATAATCGCCGGCTGTCACGGCCAAACCGGGGTCATCCACGGGGCGGGCGGCGGCAAATATGCCTGAAAAGCAACGCAAGCATCGCAAACCAGCAGCACAAGCAATGCAAAAGGGCAATGCAAAAGGCACGACGCAGGCGGCGCATTCCGCGCTGTAGCGTTCGCAAGTGAAAAGGAAATCATCATGGCAGCAGCCGAAACCAGCAGCAAGACCGACATCATCAAGCAGTTCGCACGCGCAACCAACGACACCGGCAGCCCCGAAGTCCAGGTCGCCCTGCTGACCAACCGCATCAACGAACTGACCCCCCACTTCAAGGCCAACATGAAGGATCACCACAGCCGCCGCGGCCTGCTGCGCATGGTGAGCCGTCGTCGCCGCCTGCTGGACTACCTCAAGGCCAACGATGCCGACCGCTATCGTTCGCTGATCGAGAAGCTGGGCCTGCGCAAGTAAGCACCCCAGGATCGTCCGGATGGCAGCGCGAATGGATGCACTGCACGCCTTCGCGTGAAGCCATGAATGCCTGCGTCAGCGCTGCTGATGCAGGCATTTTGTTTTTGCGGGCCGACGCCCGCGACGCTGCCGGGTGGCGCGATGTCCGTTGTGACTTCGGTTCCACCCGGCAGCGCCAGGCGCCACCGCCTGGCGCCCGTTGCGCCAAGACGTGCAACGGAGTAAGTTAGTCCGTTCTTTAGCTTTTTTTTCACACCGGAGTCGGGCAAGGAAGCGGGGCTTTGTGTCATTCCAGCGTGGTATCCGCGGTCGCGGGTATCCCGCTGGAATGGCATAGCACTTCCCTGTGACCGCGACCGACGCGCATCCGGCGGTTCGCCCGCGGCTGCTAACGCGGGCATTGCACAAGCGTGCAAGCACGAACAAAGGAACGCTCATGACCATGTTCAATAAAGTCGTCAAGGAATTCCAGTGGGGCCAGCACACGGTGCGCCTGGAAACCGGCGAAATCGCCCGCCAGGCTGGCGGCGCCGTGATCGTCGACGTGGAAGACACCGTGGTGCTGGCCACCGTGGTGGCCGCCAAGTCGCCCAAGGCCGGCCAGGACTTCTTCCCGCTGACCGTCGACTACATCGAGAAGACCTACGCCGCCGGCAAGATCCCCGGCGGTTTCTTCAAGCGTGAAGGCCGTCCGTCGGAAAACGAGACGCTGACCTCGCGCCTGATCGACCGTCCGCTGCGCCCGCTGTTCCCGGAAGGCTTCTACAACGACGTGCAGGTGGTGATCCACGTGCTGTCGCTGAACCCGGAAGTGCCGGCCGACATCCCCGCGCTGATCGGCGCCTCGGCCGCGCTGGCGGTGTCGGGCATCCCGTTCAGCGGCCCCGTGGGCGCGGCCCGCGTCGGCTACAAGGACGGCCAGTACCTGCTCAACCCGACCCGCGCGCAGATCGCCGCGTCGGAGCTCGACCTGGTCGTGGCCGGCACCGAGCGCGCCGTGCTGATGGTGGAGTCGGAAGCCAACCAGTTGTCGGAAGACGTGATGCTGGGCGCCGTGGTCTATGGCCACGAGCAGATGCAGACCGCCATCAACGCCATCCATGACCTGGTGCGCGACGGCGGCAAGCCCGAGTGGGACTGGGCGCCGGCGCCGAAGAACGAAGCGCTGATCGCCAGGATCGGCGAGATCGCGCTGCCGCTGCTGCAGGACGCCTACCAGCTGCGCCAGAAGTCCGCGCGCAGCCAGAAGCTCAAGGAAGTCTACGCCGCCGTGACGGCCCAACTGGCCGAAGCCGGCGTGGAAGCCGACAAGGTCGAAGTGGGCAACGTGCTGTTCGACATCGAAGCGAAGATCGTGCGCAGCCAGGTGCTGTCGGGCGAGCCGCGCATCGACGGCCGCGACACCCGCACGGTGCGCCCGATCGAGATCCGCTCGTCGGTGCTGCCGCGCGCGCACGGCTCGGCCATCTTCACCCGCGGCGAGACGCAGGCGCTGGTGGTGGCCACGCTGGGCACCAAGGGCGACGAGCAGATCATCGACGCGCTGGCCGGCGAATACCGCGACCGCTTCATGCTCCACTACAACATGCCTCCGTTCGCCACCGGCGAGACTGGCCGCGTGGGCAGCCCGAAGCGCCGTGAAATCGGCCACGGCCGCCTGGCCAAGCGCGCGCTGATCCCGGTGCTGCCGAAGGACGACGAGTTCGCCTACACCATCCGCCTGGTCTCCGAGATCACCGAATCGAACGGCTCGTCGTCGATGGCCTCGGTGTGCGGCGGCTGCCTGGCGCTGATGGACGCCGGCGTTCCGGTCAAGGCGCACGTCGCCGGCGTGGCGATGGGCCTGATCCTGGAAGGCAACAAGTTCGCCGTGCTGACCGACATCCTCGGCGACGAGGACCACCTCGGCGACATGGACTTCAAGGTGGCGGGCACCGACGCCGGCATCACCGCGCTGCAGATGGACATCAAGGTCCAGGGCATCACCAAGGAGATCATGCAGGTCGCGCTGGCGCAGGCCAAGGAAGGCCGCCTGCATATCCTGGGCAAGATGCAGGACGCGATGGGCCACGCGCGCACCGAGCTGTCGGAGCACGCGCCGCGCATGATCACCATGAAGATCCATCCGGACAAGATCCGCGAAGTGATCGGCAAGGGCGGCTCGACCATCCAGGCGCTGACCAAGGAAACCGGCACCACCATCGACATCCAGGAAGACGGCACCATCACCATCGCCTCGACCTCGACCGAAGGCATGGCCGAAGCCAAGCGCCGCATCGAAGGTATCACCGCGGAAGCCGAAGTGGGCAAGATCTACGCCGGCACCGTGCTCAAGCTGCTGGACTTCGGCGCGATCGTCAACATCCTGCCGGGCAAGGATGGCCTGCTGCATATCTCCGAGATCGTCAACGAGCGCGTCAAGGACATCAAGGACTGGCTCAAGGAAGGCCAGCAGGTTCGCGTCAAGCTGATCCAGGCCGACGAGAAGGGCCGCCTGCGCCTGTCCCTGAAGGCCGCGCTGGCCGAAGAGGGCGGCAGCATCAGCCCGATCGTCAACAGCGACGCGCCGGCGAACCCGTCGGCGGAACAGCAGCAGTAAGCTGCCCCGCGCGGTACCCGTAGCAGGAAAAACGGCTGGCGATGTCCAGCCGTTTTTTTGTTTACACTGCGCGAGTCCCGGCCCGGCGCCGTGGCGCGCCTCCAGGGGCCGCGCCGCCGCCGGGCCCCCCGATACCGACCCCAGCCATGCGCGCACGCCGCCGCATGCGCAATGCAAGGAGAAGACATGCAAGCCATCGAAATCCGCGAATACGGCGCCCCCGAGGTCCTGCAACTGACGCAGCGCCCCGATCCCGAGGTCCGCGCGGGCGAGATCCTGATCCGCGTGAGCGCCGCCGGCGTCAACCGCCCCGACGTGTTCCAGCGCACCGGCAACTACCCGGTGCCGCCGGGCGCGTCCGACCTGCCCGGCCTGGAAGTGGCGGGCGTGGTGGCTGGCGGCGACCTCGCGCATGCCGACAACCGCTTCGGCCTCAAGCTCGGCGACCGCGTGTGCGCGCTGGTGCAGGGCGGCGGCTACGCCGAACTGTGCGCGGCGCCAGCGGCGCAGTGCCTGCCGGTGCCGGCGGGCTTGTCGGACGTCGAGGCGGCGGCCCTGCCCGAGACCTTCTTCACGGTGTGGAGCAACGTGTTCGACCGCGGCTACCTCGGGCGCGGCCCGCTCGGCAAGGACGAGACCCTGCTGATCCAGGGCGGCTCGAGCGGCATCGGCACCACCGCGATCCAGATCGCCAAGGCGCTCGGCCACAAGGTCTTCGTGACCGCCGGCAGCATCGAGAAATGTCGCGCCTGCGAGGCGCTCGGCGCCGATCGCGCCATCAACTACAAGACCGAGGACTTCGTCGCCGAGGTCAAGGCGCTGACCGGCGGGCGCGGCGCCGACGTCATCCTCGACATGGTGGCCGGCCCCTACCTCGCGCGCGAGCTGGCCTGCGTGGCCGACGACGGCCGCATCGTCATCATCGCGCTGCTGGGCGGCGCCAAGGCCGAGATCCCGCTGGCCGACATCCTGCGCCGGCGCATCACCGTGACCGGCTCGACGCTGCGCCCGCGCCCGGTGGCGTTCAAGGGCGAGATCGCGCAGGCGCTGCACCGGCACGTGTGGCCGCTGCTGGCCGCCGGCAAGATCAAGCCGGTGATCCACCAGACCTTCCCGGCGGCGCAGGCCGCCGACGCGCACCGCCTGATGGAGTCCAGCGAGCACATCGGCAAGATCGTGCTGACCTGGTAAGGGACGGCGGGGCAGGGCGCGGGGCGCTTCCCGGGGCCGGTCCAGGGCCGCTCTGGTGGCGTAGGGCCCGCGCCCGCGCTACAATAGCGGGTTTTATCGAGAGAGGCGCTCCGTGAGACAAAAGCTCGTCATCGGCAACTGGAAGATGCACGGCAGCCTGGCCGCCAACGCGGCCCTGCTGGCAGGTATCAAGGCCGCACCGGCCAGCGCCCGCCTGGCGGTGTGCGCGCCGTTCCCGTACCTGGCGCAGTGCCAGTCGCTGCTGGCCGGCACGGCCGTGGCGTGGGGCGCGCAGGACGTCTCGGCCGAGGTGCGCGGCGCGTTCACCGGCGAGGTGGCGGCTTCGATGCTGGCCGAATTCGGCGTTTCCTACGTCCTGGTCGGGCATTCGGAGCGCCGCGGCTATCATGGCGAGACCGATGCCGTGGTGGCCGCCAAGGCGGTGCGCGCGCTCGAGTCCGGCATCGTGCCGGTGGTATGCGTGGGCGAGACCCTGGCGCAGCGCGAGGCGGGCGAGACCGAGGCGGTGGTCGGCCGCCAGCTCGACGCCGTGCTGGCGGCGCTGTCGGCCGAGCAGCTCGCGCGCGTCGTGCTGGCCTACGAGCCGGTCTGGGCGATCGGCACCGGCAAGACCGCCAGCAGCGCGCAGGCCCAGGCCGTGCACGCATTCCTGCGCGGCCGCGTGGCGGCGCGCGACGCCGGCGTGGCGGCCGGCATGGCCATGTTGTACGGCGGCAGCGTCAAGCCGGACAACGCGGCAGAACTGTTTTCCATGCCCGACATCGACGGGGGCCTCATCGGAGGCGCCGCGCTGAAGTCGGACGATTTCCTCGCGATCGGCAACGCCTGAATGCCGGCCGCTCACATGGTCTGATCAGGCAAGCGAATCGAACCAAATGGCAATTTTCAAAACTTTGTTGGTAGTGGCGCAGGTACTGTCCGCGCTTGGCGTGATCGGCCTGGTGCTGCTGCAGCATGGCAAGGGCGCGGACGTCGGCGCGGCGTTCGGCTCGGGCGCCTCGGGCAGCCTGTTCGGCGCCACCGGCTCGGCCAACTTCCTGTCGCGCACCACGGCCGTGCTGGCGTCGCTGTTCTTCATCTGCACGCTGAGCCTGACGCTGATGGGCAACTACCGTCCCACTGCCTCGCTGGGCGTGATGGGCGCCGCTCCGCAGTCGGCGCCGGCCCCTGCCGCGGCGGCTTCGGCCCCCGCTGCGCCGACCGTGGCAGCCTCCGGCGCAGCCGCGCCCGCAGTACCGAAATAATCAAGCGGCCTTGCGACGGATTCTTGAAGATTTTTGTAGTTGTGCGTTGAACAAAACAAGAATTTTGGGTTAGAATGCAAGGCTTGAAACGATCCCCCAGCGACGGGGCTCCAGCCAGGATCAAGGTATCCCAGCCAGAGTTCCGAAGGGTGTAAAAACCCTGGGCCCCAAGGCCAGCGCCAGGCAATATTGTTTCTCCCCCAGCCGACGTGGTGAAATTGGTAGACACGCTATCTTGAGGGGGTAGTGGCGAAAGCTGTGCGAGTTCGAGTCTCGCCGTCGGCACCAAACAACTTGATCGGGGCGTGGAGTCCGGAGAGCATCCCGGCTTCGTGCCCCGGCCAGTCCGCAAGGCGGCGTCGTAATTTCTACGGAATGGCGCTTGGGGTGGGCAACAGGTCGCCGCTAGCTGCTGGTGCTGTTGACAACATTCCAGATAAGGCTGGCCGTACCTTGAATCTCGAAGCCTACTTCCCCGTCCTCATCTTCATCATCTTCGGTGTCGTGCTCGGCGTGGCATTGATGTCGATCGGCCGGATCCTCGGCCCCAACAAACCCGACCCCGCGAAGCTCTCTCCCTACGAGTGCGGCTTCGAAGCGTTCGAGGACGCGCGCATGAAGTTCGACGTGCGCTACTACCTCATCGCTATCCTGTTCATCCTGTTCGATCTCGAAACTGCCTTCCTTTTCCCGTGGGGTGTAGCCCTGCGCGAGATCGGCTGGCCGGGATTCTTCTCCATGGGCGTGTTTCTGCTGGAATTCATCGTGGGCTTCGTCTACATCTGGAAAAAAGGCGCGCTCGATTGGGAGTGATGTGAAATGGCAATCGAAGGCGTTCTCAATGAAGGCTTCGTCACGACTACCGCTGACAAGCTGATCAACTGGACCCGCACCGGGTCGCTCTGGCCGATGACCTTCGGCCTGGCCTGCTGTGCCGTGGAAATGATGCATGCCGGCGCGGCACGCTACGACCTGGACCGCTTCGGCGTGGTGTTCCGCCCGTCGCCGCGCCAGTCCGACGTGATGATCGTGGCCGGCACGCTGTGCAACAAGATGGCCCCCGCGCTGCGCAAGGTCTACGACCAGATGGCGGAGCCGCGCTGGGTGATCTCGATGGGGTCGTGCGCGAATGGCGGCGGCTACTATCACTACTCGTATTCCGTGGTGCGCGGCTGCGACCGCATCGTGCCGGTGGATATCTACGTGCCGGGCTGCCCGCCGACGGCCGAAGCGCTGATCTACGGCGTCATCCAGCTGCAGAACAAGATCCGCCGCACCAATACCATCGCGCGCAAGGGCTGACATGGCGAACCTCGATACCCTGAAGGCCGCGCTCGAAAAGACATTGGGCAAGCGTATCCAGAAACTCGTCGAGGCGGTAGGGGAGCTAACCCTGATCGTCAAGGCCGACGACTACCTGGAAACCGCGCTGATGCTGCGCGACGATCCCTCGCTGCGCTTCGAGCAGTTGCTCGACGTGGCCGGCGTCGATTACTCCGCGTACGGCGACGGTGCCTGGGACGGCCCCCGTTTCGCCGCGGTGACGCACCTGCTGTCGATCACCCATAACTGGCGCCTGCGCGTGCGCGTGTTCGCGCCCGACGACGACGTGCCCGTGGTGCCGTCGCTGAACGACGTCTGGAACTCGGCCAACTGGTTCGAGCGCGAAGCGTTCGACTTCTTCGGCATCGTATTCGAAGGCCATAACGACCTGCGCCGCCTGCTGACCGACTACGGTTTCGTCGGCCACCCGTTCCGCAAGGACTTCCCGGTGTCGGGCTTCGTCGAAATGCGCTACGACCCCGAGCAGAAGCGGGTGATCTATCAACCCGTGACCATCGAGCCGCGTGAAATCACGCCGCGCGTGATCCGGGAAGAGAACTACGGCGGCTTGCAGCACTGAGAAGCGCAATGGCAGACATCAAGAACTACACCCTGAACTTCGGCCCGCAGCACCCGGCGGCACACGGCGTGCTGCGCCTCGTGCTCGAGCTCGACGGCGAAGTGATCCAGCGCGCCGACCCGCACATCGGCCTGCTGCACCGTGCCACCGAGAAGCTGGCGGAGCAGAAGACCTGGATCCAGAGCGTGCCGTACATGGACCGCCTCGACTACGTGTCGATGATGGTCAACGAGCATGCCTACGTGATGGCGATCGAGAAGCTGCTCGACGTCGACGTGCCCATCCGCGCGCAGTACATCCGCGTGATGTTCGACGAGATCACGCGCCTGCTGAACCACCTGATGTGGATCGGCGCGCATGCGCTCGACGTGGGCGCGATGGCCGTCTTCCTGTACGCGTTCCGCGAACGCGAAGACATGTTCGACATGTACGAGGCGGTGTCGGGCGCGCGCATGCACGCGGCCTACTACCGTCCGGGCGGCGTGTACCGCGACCTGCCCGACACGATGCCGCAATACAAGGCGTCGAAGATCCACAACGAGCGCGCCATCAAGGCCATGAACGAAGCGCGTTCGGGCTCGCTGCTGGACTTCATCGAGGACTTCACCAACCGCTTCCCGAAGTACGTCGACGAATACGAGACGCTGCTCACCGACAACCGGATCTGGAAGCAGCGCCTGGTCGGCATCGGCGTGGTGAGCCCCGAGCGCGCGCTGCAGATGGGCTTCACCGGTCCGATGCTGCGCGGCTCCGGCATCGAGTGGGACCTGCGCAAGAAGCAGCCCTACGAGGTGTACGACCGCATGGACTTCCAGGTGCCGGTGGGCGTGGGCGGCGACTGCTACGCACGCTACCTGGTGCGCGTGGAAGAGATGCGCCAGTCCAACCACATCATCAGGCAGTGCATCGACTGGCTGCGCCGCAACCCGGGCCCGGTGATGAGCGACAACCACAAGGTGACGCCGCCGGCGCGCGTGGACATGAAGTCGAACATGGAAGAGCTGATCCACCATTTCAAGCTCTTCACCGAAGGTATCCACGTGCCCGAAGGCGAAGCCTACGCGGCGGTGGAGCACCCGAAGGGCGAGTTCGGCATCTACGCGATCTCCGACGGCGCGAACAAGCCGTACCGCCTGAAGATCCGGGCGCCGGGCTTTGCCCATCTGGCAGCCCTCGACGAAATGGCCAAGGGCCACATGATTGCAGACGCGGTAACGATCATCGGCACGCAGGACATCGTCTTCGGCGAGATCGACCGCTAACAGGAGCCGCCGGCCCCGGACGACGATCCGGGCGCCCCTGGCCGGAATCCGGGCAAGGCCCGCGTCCGGCCACGGGAAACCTGCGGTGGGCCAGGCATGCTCCGACATGCGGGCCGCAACGGCAGCGACGGCTGCAAACCTGCGCAATGCGCGCCACGTGGCGGGCATGAACGCAAATGACTCGGCGTATTACAGCAACGACCATGCTATCAGCAGAAGCTCTCAAGGAAATCGATCGCGCGATCGCCAAGTATCCGGCTGACCAGAAGCAGTCGGCCGTGATGGCGGCGCTGGCCGTGGCACAGGGCGAAGTGGGCTGGGTCTCTCCGGAAGTCATGCAGTTCGTCGCCAGCTACCTCGACATGCCCCCGGTGTGGGTCGAGGAAGTCGCGACCTTCTACAACATGTACGACACCAAGCCGGTCGGCAAGTACAAGCTGACGGTCTGCACCAACCTGCCCTGCGCCCTGTCGGGCGGCGAGCGGGCCGGCGAGTATCTCAAGCGCAAGCTCGGCATCGACTACAACGAAACCACTCCGTGCGGCACCTTCACGCTCAAGGAAGGCGAATGCATGGGCGCCTGCGGCGACGCGCCGGTGATGATCGTCAACAACACCCGCATGTGCAGCTTCATGAGCGACGCCAAGCTCGATGCGCTGGTCGACGAGCTCAAGGCCACCGAAGCCGCCAAGGGGGACAAGTAACATGACCTCTCTGCACGACCGCCACATCAAGCCGCTGATCCTGGCCGGCCTCGACGGCAGCAACTGGCACCTCGAAGACTACGTCAAGCGCGGCGGCTACCAGCAGCTGCGGCGCATCCTGACCGAGAAGGTCACGCCCGAGCAGGTGATCGCGGACGTCAAGGCCTCGGGCCTGCGCGGGCGCGGCGGCGCGGGCTTCCCCACCGGCCTGAAGTGGAGCTTCATGCCGCGCCAGTTCCCGGGCCAGAAGTACCTGGTCTGCAATACCGACGAGGGCGAGCCCGGCACCTTCAAGGACCGCGACATCATCCGCTACAACCCGCACGCGCTGATCGAAGGCATGGCCATCGGCGCGTACGCGATGGGCATCACCGTGGGCTACAACTACATCCACGGCGAGATCTGGAACGAATACCGGATCTTCGAGCAGGCGCTCGAGGAAGCGCGCGCGGCGGGTTTCCTGGGCGACGACATCCTGGGCTCGGGCTTCAACTTCCAGCTGCATGCCCACCACGGCTACGGCGCCTACATCTGCGGCGAGGAAACCGCGCTGCTCGAATCGCTGGAAGGCAAGAAAGGCCAGCCGCGCTTCAAGCCGCCGTTCCCGGCCAGCTTCGGCCTGTACGGCAAGCCGACCACCATCAACAACACCGAGACCTTCGCCGCGGTGCCGTTCCTGCTGGGCGTCGGCCCGGACAACTACCTGAAGATGGGCAAGCCGAACAACGGCGGCACCAAGATCTTCTCGGTGTCCGGCGACGTCGAGCGCCCCGGCAACTACGAGATCCCGCTGGGCACGCCGTTCTCGGCGCTGCTGGAGCTCGCCGGCGGCATGCGTGGCGGCAAGCGCATCAAGGCGGTGATCCCGGGCGGCTCGTCCGCGCCGGTGGTGCCGGGCGATTTGATGATGGCGTCCGACATGGACTACGACTCGATCTCCAAGGCCGGCTCGATGCTGGGCTCGGGCGCGGTGATCGTGATGGACGAGACGCGCTGCATGGTCCGCTCGCTGCTGCGCCTGTCGTACTTTTACTTCGAAGAATCGTGCGGCCAGTGCACGCCGTGCCGCGAAGGCACGGGCTGGCTCTACCGCATGGTGAATCGCATCGAACACGGGGAAGGGCGCCAGGAAGACCTGGACCTGCTCAATAACGTCGCTGAAAACATCATGGGCCGCACCATCTGCGCGCTCGGTGATGCGGCAGCGATGCCGGTCCGCGGCATGCTCAAGCACTACTGGAAAGAGTTCGAGTATCACGTCGAACACAAGCAGTGCATGGTTCCGGCCTACATCTAAGCGTGGCAGAACATGGTTGAACTCGAGATCGACGGCAAGAAGGTTGAGGTTGCTGAAGGCAGCCTGGTGATGGAAGCGGCCCGCAAGCTGGGCACCTACATCCCGCACTTCTGCTACCACCGCAAATTGTCCATCGCGGCCAACTGCCGCATGTGCCTGGTCGAGGTCGAAAAGGCGCCCAAGGCGCTGCCGGCCTGCGCCACTCCCGTCACCCCGGGCATGAAGGTCTTCACCAATTCGGAGAAGGCGGTCAAGGCCCAGAAGTCGGTGATGGAATTCCTGCTGATCAACCACCCGCTGGACTGCCCGATCTGCGATCAGGGCGGCGAGTGCCAATTGCAGGATCTGGCGGTCGGCTACGGCGGCTCGGAATCGCGCTACAAGGAAGAGAAGCGCGTGGTGTTCCACAAGAGCGTGGGCCCGCTGATCTCGATGGAAGAGATGACGCGCTGCATCCACTGCACCCGCTGCGTGCGCTTCGGCCAGGAAGTGGCCGGCGTGATGGAGCTGGGCATGCTCAACCGCGGCGAGCACTCGGAAATCACCACGTTCGTGGGCCAGACGGTCGACTCCGAGCTGTCGGGCAACATGATCGACCTGTGCCCGGTCGGCGCGCTGACCAGCAAGCCGTTCCGCTACTCGGCCCGCACCTGGGAACTGGCGCGCCGCAAGTCGGTGTCGCCGCATGACGGCCTCGGCGCCAACCTCGTGGTGCAGACCAAGAACCAGCGCGTGATGCGCGTGCTGCCGCTGGAAAACGAAGACGTCAACGAGTGCTGGCTGTCCGACAAGGACCGCTTCTCGTACGAAGGCCTGAACAGCGCCGACCGTCTCACCAAGCCGCTGCTCAAGCAGGGCGGCGAGTGGATGGAAACCGACTGGCAGACCGCGCTGGAATACGTGGCCAACGGCCTGGCCGGCATCAAGCGCGAGCACGGCGCCGACCAGATCGCCGCGCTGGCCAGCCCGCACAGCACGCTGGAGGAACTCCACCTGCTGGGCAAGCTGGTGCGCGGCCTGGGCAGCGACAACATCGACTTCCGCCAGCGCCAGACCGATTTCTCGGCCGCCGTGAAGGGCGCGCCGTGGCTGGGCCTGCCGATCGCCGAAGTCTCCGCGCTGCAGCGCGTGCTGGTGATCGGCTCGGCCCTGCGCAAGGACCACCCGCTGCTGGCCGCGCGTCTGCGCCAGGCCGGCAAGAAGGGCGCCCGCGTGGCCGTGCTCGGCGCCAACGCCGACGACCTGCTGATGCCGCTGGCCGCCCGCATCGACGCGGCGCCGTCCGCCTGGGCCGCGGCCCTGGCCGGCGTGGCCCGCGCGGTGGCCGCCGCCAAGGGCGTGGCCGCACCGGCCGGCACCGACGGCTTCGACGGTGACGACAAGGCCAGGCTGATCGCCGACGCGCTGCTGTCGGGCGAGCGCCGCGCCGTGTTCCTCGGCAACGAGGCCGTGCGCCATCCGCAGTTCGCCACGCTGCACGCGCTGGCGCAGTGGATCGCCACCGAGACCGGCGCCACGCTGGGCTTCCTGACCGAAGCCGCCAACACCGTGGGCGGCCACATCGCCGGCGCGCTGCCGCAGAACGGCGGCGCCAACGCGCAGGCCATGTTCGCCACCCCGCGCCGCGCCTACGTGCTGCTCAACGCCGAACCCGAGTTCGACGCCGCCAACCCGCGCCAGGCCCTGGCCGCGCTGGGCCAGGCCGGCACCGTGGTGGTGCTGTCGCCGTTCCGCTCGGAAGCCGCGCTGCAATACGCCGACGTGATCCTGCCGGTGACGCCGTACACCGAGACCGCCGGCACCTTCGTCAACTGCGAAGGCCTGCCGCAGAGCTTCAACGGCGTGGTGCGCGCGCTCGGCGACGCGCGCCCGGCCTGGAAGGTCCTGCGCGTGCTGGGCAACCTGCTCGACGTGCCGGGCTTCGACTACGAGACCGCCGAGAACGTGCGCGACGACGTGCTGGCCAAGCCGGTCGCGGCGCAGCTGAGCAACGCCACCGACGCCGCCATCCGCGTGAGCGCGGCCGCCGGCGGCATCGAGCGCGTCGCCGACGTGCCGATCTACCACGCCGACCCGATCGTGCGCCGCGCCGACTCGCTGCAACTGACCGCCGCCGCGCGCCGCGCCATGCAGGCCGGCCTGTCGGCCGACCTGTTCGCCGCGCTCGGCGTGCAGGCCGGCGACCCGGTGCGCGTGACGCAGGGGCAGGGCAGCGTGGTGCTGCCGGCGGCGCTGGAAGCGGCGCTGCCCGCCGGCACCGTGCGCGTATCCGCGGGCACCGTCGCCGCGGCCAGCCTGGACGCCACGTCGGGCACCGTCACCGTTGAGAAAGCCATCGACCTGGCCAGCGCCGCGAAGGGCGCGGCCGAGCCGGCGGCCACGGCATAAGAAGAGCGAGAAAGAAACATGATCGACTGGATTACCTCGCAAGGGCAGAATCTCTTCGGCGGCGCCTGGACGCCGCTGTGGATCCTGATTCGCGCCGTGCTCATCGTGGTGCCGCTGCTGCTGTGCGTGGCCTACCTGATCCTGTGGGAGCGCAAGCTGATCGGCTGGATGCATGTGCGTATCGGCCCGAACCGGGTCGGCCCGCTCGGCCTGCTGCAGCCGATCGCCGACGTGCTCAAGCTGCTGCTCAAGGAAGTCATGATGCCGACGCAGGTCAGCCGGGGCATGTACCTGGTTGCCCCGCTGATGGTGCTGATGCCCGCCGTGGCGGTCTGGGCGGTGATCCCGTTCCAGGCCGAGGCTGTGATGGCCAACGTCAACGCCGGCCTGCTGTACGTGATGGCGATCAGCTCGGTCGGCGTGTACGGCGTGATCCTGGCCGGCTGGGCCTCGAACTCCAAGTACGCCTTCATCGGCGCCATGCGCGCCGCGGCGCAGATGGTGTCGTACGAAATCGCGATGGGCTTCGCCCTGGTGACGGTGCTGATGGTGTCGGGCAGCCTGAACCTGTCGGCCATCGTCAACACGCAGAACACCGGCTACTTCGCCGGCCTGGGCATCAACATCCTGTCCTGGAACTGGCTGCCGCTGCTGCCGATGTTCGGTGTCTACTTCATCTCCGGCGTGGCCGAGACCAACCGCCACCCGTTCGACGTGGTGGAAGGCGAATCGGAAATCGTGGCCGGCCACATGATCGAATATTCGGGCATGGCCTTCGCGCTGTTCTTCCTGGCCGAGTACATCAACATGATCATCATCTCGACGATGACCGCGCTGATGTTCCTGGGAGGCTGGGCGCCGCCGTTCTCGAGCTTCATCACCAATGCGATCCCGGGCTTCTTCTGGCTGCTGTTCAAGGTCTTCCTGCTGCTGTCGGTCTTCATCTGGCTGCGCGCGTCGTTCCCGCGCTACCGCTACGACCAGATCATGCGCCTGGGCTGGAAGGTCTTCATCCCGCTTACGGTGGGCTGGCTGATCATCGTCGCGATCTGGATCCGGTCGCCTTGGAATATCTGGCATTGAACGGCCAGGGCAGGTGCGCCGCCGCCCCCGGCGGTGCCCTGCGGAATCATTAGGAAGCAATCGTCATGCTGCTCGCCATCAAGGACTTCTTCAACAGCCTGCTCCTGAAGGAACTCTTCAAGGGCATGGCTCTGACCGGGCGCTATCTCTTCGCCCGCAAGGTCACGGTCCAGTTTCCCGAAGAGAAGACGCCGATCTCGCCGCGTTTCCGCGGCCTGCACGCGCTGCGCCGCTACCCCAACGGCGAAGAGCGCTGCATCGCCTGCAAGCTGTGCGAGGCGGTCTGCCCGGCGATGGCCATCACCATCGAGTCCGACGCGCGCGCCGACGGCACCCGCCGCACCACGCGCTACGACATCGACCTGACCAAGTGCATCTTCTGCGGCTTCTGCGAAGAGGCCTGCCCGGTCGACGCCATCGTCGAGACGCACATCCTCGAGTACCACGGCGAGAAGCGCGGCGACCTGTATTTCACCAAGGATCTGCTGCTGGCCGTGGGCGACCGCTACGAACCGCAGATCGCCGCGGCCAAGGCCGCGGACGCCAAGTACCGCTGAGCATCGCCCAAGGCGGAGCATTACAGGGCGTGCCGGCCGAATCTGGCCGGCGCTGCCAACGAACAAGTGAATCCGGCCCCGCTGGGGCCGACGAAAAGGATGCCGCAAGGGCAGGCCGCCGGAGGCGGCTTGTGCCGGAAGGCTCAAAGAGGATCCGACAGGAACCATGGAACTGACGACCACCATCTTCTACGTCTTTGCGCTGGTGCTGGTGCTCTCCGCACTGAAAGTCATCACCGCGAAGAACCCCGTGCACTCCGCACTGTTCCTCGTGCTGTCGTTCTTCACGGCCGCCGCGATCTGGATGCTGCTGAAGGCCGAATTCCTCGCCATCCTGCTGGTGCTGGTGTACGTGGGCGCCGTGATGGTGCTGTTCCTGTTCGTGGTGATGATGATCGACATCGACATCGAGCACCTGCGACGGGACTTCTGGACCTACGTGCCGCTGGCCTCGGTGGTCGGCGCGCTGATCATCGCCGAGATGGCCACCGTGCTGGTGCGCAACTTCATCGGCACCACCACGCCGCTGAACAACGTGGCGCAGGGCCCGGGCTACTCGAACACCGGCGCGCTCGGCAAGCTGATCTACACCGATTACATCTACGCCTTCGAAGTGGCCGGCATCATCCTGCTGGTGGCGATCATCGCCGCCGTCGCGCTGACGCTGCGCCGCCGCAAGGACAACAAGGCGCAGGACGTGGGCGAGCAGCTGCGCACCCGCCGCGAGGATCGCGTGCGCCTGGTCTCGATGCCCGCGGAAGCCAAGGCGCAGGACGCCGCCGCTGCCGCCAACAAGAACTGAAGCCCGGAGACACGCTGTGCTATCTCTCGCCCATTTCCTCGTGCTCGGTGCGATCCTCTTCGCCATCAGCATCGTTGGTATCTTCCTGAACCGCAAGAATGTGATCGTGCTGCTGATGGCGATCGAGTTGATGCTGCTCGCGGTCAACATGAACTTCGTCGCCTTCTCGCATTACCTCGGCGACCTGGCCGGTCAGGTTTTCGTTTTCTTCATCCTCACGGTGGCCGCGGCCGAGTCGGCAATCGGTCTGGCAATCCTGGTCGTGCTGTTCCGCAACCTGGACACGATCAACGTGGACGACATGGACACCCTCAAGGGCTGATCCGCATCGCCACGCCATGAATCAAGACTGTAATCCGACCGCACACCACTAAGCGTCCTATGGCAACCACGCTCGACCCCAACCTGCTACTGGCGATCCCGCTCGCACCGCTAGCCGGTGCAGCCATCGCCGGCCTGTTCGGCACCAAGTTCTTCAGCACGTTCTCCTCGGAGACGCGCGCCGGCCGCACGCTGGCCCACACCGTGACCATCCTCGGCGTGGCGATCTCCTGCCTGCTGTCGATCATCGTGCTGCTGGATGTGCTGAACGGCGCGAGCTTCAACGCCACGGTGTACGAGTGGATGACGATCGGCAGCCTCAAGATGGAAGTCGGCTTCCTGGTCGACTCGCTCACCGCGATGATGATGGTGGTGGTGACCTTCGTCTCGCTGATGGTGCACATCTACACCGTCGGCTACATGGCGGAAGACCCCGGCTACAACCGCTTCTTCGCCTACATCTCGCTGTTCACCTTCTCGATGCTCATGCTGGTCATGAGCAACAACTTCCTGCAGCTGTTCTTCGGCTGGGAAGCGGTGGGCCTGGTGTCGTACCTGCTGATCGGCTTCTGGTACACCCGGCCGACGGCGATCTTCGCCAACCTGAAGGCCTTCCTGGTCAACCGCGTCGGCGACTTCGGCTTCATCCTCGGCATCGGCCTGCTGCTGGCCTACAGCGGCAGCATGAACTACACCGACGTGTTCGCCGCGCGCGACCAGCTCGCCACGATCCTGTTCCCGGGCACCGACTGGATGATGATCACGGTGGCCTGCATCTGCCTGTTCATCGGCGCGATGGGCAAGTCGGCCCAGTTCCCGCTGCACGTGTGGCTGCCGGACTCGATGGAAGGCCCGACCCCGATCTCCGCGCTGATCCACGCCGCCACGATGGTGACGGCCGGCATCTTCATGGTCGCGCGCATGTCGCCGCTGTTCGAGCTGTCCGACACCGCGCTGTCCTTCGTGCTGGTGATCGGCGCGATCACCGCGCTGTTCATGGGCTTCCTGGGCATCATCCAGAACGACATCAAGCGCGTGGTGGCGTACTCCACGCTGTCGCAGCTCGGCTACATGACCGTGGCGCTGGGCGCGTCGGCCTACTCGGTGGCGGTGTTCCACCTGATGACCCACGCCTTCTTCAAGGCGCTGCTGTTCCTCGCGGCCGGCTCGGTCATCATCGGCATGCACCATGACCAGGACATCCGCAACATGGGCGGCCTGCGCAAGTACATGCCGATCACCTGGATCACCTCGCTGGTCGGTTCGCTGGCGCTGATCGGCACGCCGTTCTTCGCGGGCTTCTACTCCAAGGACTCGATCATCGAGGCGGTGGCGGAATCGCACATCGCCGGTTCGGGCTTCGCCTACTTCGCGGTGCTGGCCGGCGTGTTCGTCACGGCGTTCTACTCGTTCCGCATGTACTTCCTGGTGTTCCACGGCGAAGAGCGCTTCGGCAAGGCGCACGACGCGCACCACGCCCACGCGCACGGCCACGATGACCACGAGGAAGAGGAAGCCGGCCACGACGAGCACCATCACGGCCTGGCCCCGGGCCAGAAGCCGCACGAGTCGCCGTGGGTGGTGACGCTGCCGCTGGTCATGCTGGCCATCCCCTCGGTGGTGGTCGGCGCGTTCGCCATCGGCCCGATGCTGTTCGGCGACTTCTTCAAGAACGGCGTGGCCTTCAAGAACGTGATCTACGTCGGCGAGAACCATCATGCGATGGAGGAGCTGGCCGAAGCCTTCCACGGCTGGGTGGCGATGGGCCTGCACTCGCTGACCACGCCGGTGCTGTGGCTGGCCATCGCGGGCGTGGTGCTGTCGTGGTTCTTCTACATGAAGCGCCCGGACATCCCCGCCGCGATCAAGCAACGCTGCTCGGGCCTGTACACGCTGCTCGACAACAAGTACTACATGGACGCCATCAACGAGGCCGTGTTCGCGCGCGGCGCGCGCCTGCTGGGCACCGGCCTGTGGAAGGGCGGCGACCAGGGCCTGATCGACGGCCTGGTGGTCAACGGCGCGGCCCGCGTGGTGGGATGGTTCGCATCGGTCAGCCGCTACCTGCAGTCCGGCTACATCTACCACTACGCATTCGCCATGATCCTGGGCATGCTGGTGCTGCTGTCGCTGACGGTGTTCGGCACCTCGTTCGCCACGGTGGGCGCCAAGTAAGGAAAACAAGAAAATGGTTCTGTCTTTCGCTATCTGGCTGCCTATCTTCTTTGGCTTGCTAGTCCTTGCCTCCGGGTCTGACCGCAGTCGCTGCTACGTGCGCTGGATGGCGCTGTTCGGCTCGGTCGTCAGCTTCGTCGCCACGTTGCCCCTGGTCTTCCACTTCGACCGCTCCACGGCTGCCATGCAGTTCGTCGAGAAGTCGGCCTGGATCGAGCGCTTCAGCATCAACTACCACCTCGGCGTCGACGGCATCTCGATGTGGTTCGTGGTGCTGACGGCCTTCATCACGGTGATCGTGGTGATCTCGGCCTGGGAAGTGATCACCGAGCGCGTGGCCGAGTACATGGCCGCGTTCCTGATCCTGTCCGGCCTGATGGTCGGCGTGTTCAGCGCGCTCAACGGCATGCTGTTCTACGTGTTCTTCGAAGCCACCCTGATCCCGATGTACATCATCATCGGCGTGTGGGGCGGCCCGAACCGCGTGTACGCGGCCTTCAAGTTCTTCCTCTACACGCTGCTCGGCTCGCTGCTGACGCTGGTCGCGCTGCTGTACCTGTACAGCAAGACCGGCACCTTCGACATCCTCGAATGGCACCAGGCCAGGCTGTCGATGAACGAGCAGATCGGCCTGTTCATCGCCTTCTTCCTGGCCTTCGCGGTCAAGGTGCCGATGTGGCCGGTGCACACCTGGCTGCCCGACGCCCACGTGGAGGCGCCGACCGGCGGCTCGGTGGTGCTGGCCGCCATCATGCTGAAGCTGGGCGCCTACGGCTTCCTGCGGTTCTCGCTGCCGATCGCGCCCGACGCGAGCCACAGCCTGGCGGGGTTTATCATCGCCATCTCGCTGATCGCGGTGATCTACATCGGCCTGGTGGCGCTGGTGCAGGCCGACATGAAGAAGCTGGTGGCGTATTCGTCGATCGCCCACATGGGTTTCGTCACGCTCGGCTTCTTCATCTTCAACGAGATCGGCCTGGAAGGCGGCATCGTGCAGATGATCTCGCACGGCTTCGTCTCGGGCGCCATGTTCCTGTGCATCGGCGTGCTGTATGACCGCATGCACTCGCGCCAGATCGCCGACTACGGCGGCGTGGTGAACACCATGCCGAAGTTCGCCGCGCTGTCGGTGTTCTTCGCGATGGCCAACTGCGGCCTGCCGGCCACCTCGGGTTTCGTCGGCGAGTTCATGGTCATCCTGGGCGCGGTCAAGTTCAATTTCTGGATCGGCCTGCTGGCGGCCACCGCGCTGATCCTGGGCGCCGCCTATTCGCTGTGGATGGTCAAGCGCGTGATCTTCGGCGACGTGGTGAACAAGCACGTCGCCGAGCTGATCGACCTGAACAAGCGCGAGTTCTTCATGCTCGGCCTGCTGGCGATCATGACCCTGTACATGGGCCTGTATCCGAAACCCTTCACCGACGTCATGCACGCTTCCGTGGTGAACCTGCTGTCGCACGTGGCGCAGTCGAAGCTGTAATCGGGAAGAGAAACAAACATGCAACCGTCCTCGACACTGGCACCTGTGGCGCCAATCATCTTCCTGGCGATCTCGATTGCCGCGGTCAACTGGATCGACTTGGCGCGCGGGCGCAAGCGCACCAGCCTGGCCTATCCGCTGTCGCTGCTGATCACGCTGGTGCTGACCTTCTGGTTCGGCCTCAACGCCGCCGCCGGCGACACCCACTACGCGTTCTCCAACCTGGTGGTGGTGGATCCGATGGCCAACGTGCTGTCGGCGTTCTGCTCGGCCGCGCTGTTCATCACGCTGGTCTACACGCGCGGCTACCTGGCCCAGCGCGACATGTACAACGGCGAGTTCTACATGCTCGCGCTGTTCACGCTCGGCGGCCAGATCGTCATGATCACCGGCAACAACTTCCTGACCCTGTACCTGGGCCTGGAACTGCTGTCGCTGGCGTCCTACGCGCTGGTGGCCCTGCGCCGCGACAACCGCGTGACCTCCGAATCGGCCATCAAGTACTTCGTGCTCGGCGCGCTGGCCTCGGGCTTCCTGCTGTACGGCATGTCGATGCTGTACGGCGCCACCGGCTCGCTGAACCTCGGCGAAGTGTTCCGCGTGGTCGAGTCGGGCCGCGTCAACACCACCATGCTGGCCTTCGGCGTGGTCTTCATCGTGTCCGGCATCGCCTTCAAGATGGGCGCGGCGCCGTTCCACATGTGGATCCCGGACATCTATCAGGGCTCGCCGACCGCGGTGACGCTGCTGATCGCCGGCGCGCCGAAGCTGGCCGCGTTCGCGATGGCGCTGCGCCTGCTGGTCGAAGGCCTGCTGCCGCTGGCGGTGGACTGGCAGCTGATGCTGGTCGTGCTGGCCGTGGCCTCGCTGGCGATCGGCAACCTGACCGCCATCGTGCAGACCAACCTCAAGCGGATGCTGGCGTACTCCACCATCTCGCACATGGGCTTCCTGCTGCTGGGCATGCTGTCCGGCGTGGCCGGCGGCAGCGCCGAGGGCGCCGCCGGCGCCTACGGCGCGTCGATGTTCTACGCCGCGACCTACGTGCTGACCACGCTGGGCACCTTCGGCATCGTGCTGCTGCGCGCCGGCAAGGACTTCGAGGCCGAGACCCTGGACGACCTCAAGGGCCTGTCGCGCAAGAACCCGTGGTTCGCGCTGCTGATGCTGGTGATGATGTTCTCGCTGGCCGGCATCCCGCCGACCGTGGGTTTCTACGCCAAGCTGGCCGTGCTCGAGGCGGTGGTCAAGAGCGGCATGACCTGGCTGGCCGTGGTGGCGGTGCTGTTCTCGCTGATCGGCGCGTTCTACTACCTGCGCGTGGTCAAGCTGATGTACTTCGACGCGCCGGCCGACGAGCACAAGCTGGAATCGTCGTTCGGCCTGCGCTCGATGCTGAGCCTGAACGGCGCGCTCATCATCGGCCTGGGCCTGTTCCCGTCGGCGCTGATGAACCTGTGCTACCAGGCCATCCGCGCCACGCTGGCGTCGTGACGCAAGGCGGCGCAGGCAGATGAGTTCGTCCGCGGCAGGCTGGTTTGTCATCTTGCTGGCACTTGTGTGTGCCAACCTGCCGTTCGTCAACCAGCGGCTGTTCGCCGTGATCCCGCTGCGCTTCGCCAGGAAGCCGCTGTGGGTCCGGCTGGCCGAGTTGATCACCTGGTACGTGTGCGCCGGCCTGGCTGGCTTCGCGGTGGAGGCGGGCCTCGGCAACGCCTTCCCGCAGGGCTGGCAGTTCTACGCCATCACCGCCTGCATGATGCTGGTGTTCGCCTTCCCCGGCTTCACCTGGCAATACCTCGTCAAACATCGCGCGGCCTGAGGCCCGGGCAGTGAAGGCGCCCGGCCGGCCGTGCCCGGACCCGGAGCTTTCATGAGCGACACGATGGACACGGCCGCGGCCGATGCCGGCCACGGCGATCCCGCCGCCGGCGACGATCTCGCCCTCAGGGAAACCTGCGTGGCCTCCGCCACGCTGCACCAGGGCAAATTCCTCACGCTCAGGCAGGACATCGTCAGGCTGCCCGACGGCAAGCATGCCGGGCGCGAGTACGTGCTGCATCCCGGCGCGGTGATGATGATCCCGCTGTTCGACGACGGCACCGTGCTGATGGAGCGGCAGTTCCGCTATCCGGTCGGCGAGGTGATGCTCGAATTCCCGGCCGGCAAGCTCGACCCCGAGGAAGGCGCGTTGCGCTGCGGCGAGCGCGAGCTGCGCGAGGAAACCGGCTACAGCGCGCGGCGCTGGGACTACCTCACGCGCATCCACCCGGTCATTTCCTACTCCACCGAGTTCATCGACATCTTCCTCGCGCGCGACCTGGCCGCGGGCGAGGCCGAGCTCGACGACGGCGAATTCCTGGAAACCTTCATCGTGCCCGCGGGGCAGGTGCTGGACTGGGTGCGCGCCGGCCGCATCACCGACGTCAAGACCATCATCGGCGCGTTCTGGCTCGAGAAAGTGATCTCTGGAGCCTGGCAGCCCGGCGAACAGGCGCTGCCCGGCCCGCGCTGAGGCGCGCCGGCGCTTTCCCCGGCCACATCCGGCCATGCCCGGCGCGGCGCCGGGCATGCGCGTAGAATCCCATTCCTTAGCCGTGCATGCGCGGCCATGCCCCGGCTTTTCCACCTTTTCCACCGTGCGGAACACGCGCGGGAGGCCGGCCGGGCAAGGCCGCAAAAAAATTAGCACGACCGTTCACAAAATTCCGTTTCGCGGATACTATAGCTTTCGACGGGCTGGAAACATCATGAAGGTGCTCGACCTGCGCTGCGCGCAAGACCATCGTTTCGAGGGCTGGTTTGCTTCGGAGGACGATGCGCAGGCGCAGATTTCGCAGAAACTCGTCCAATGCCCGATCTGCGCCGACCATGCCATCACCCGGCTGCCCAGCGCGCCGCGCCTGAACCTGTCCGGCGCGGCCGCCGCGCCGGCGGGCAGGGCGGCCGCCGGGGCGCAAGCCCCGGGCGCGGCTCCGGTGACGCTGCAATCGCTCTACATGAAGGCGGTGAAGCAGGTGCTGGCGCAGACGGAGGACGTGGGCGAGCGCTTTGCCGAGGAGGCCAGGCGCATGCATTACGACGAGGCGCCGGAACGCGGCA
This sequence comes from Cupriavidus sp. WS, assembly GCF_000395345.1. Taxonomy (NCBI): domain Bacteria; kingdom Pseudomonadati; phylum Pseudomonadota; class Betaproteobacteria; order Burkholderiales; family Burkholderiaceae; genus Cupriavidus; species Cupriavidus sp. WS. The sequence goes on from NZ_AQPL01000205.1 coordinate 35,428, forward strand.
TTCGCGGCACGGCGTCCCCCGACGAAGTGCAGGCGCTTGCCGAAGAGGGCATCGATACCTTCCAGCTCGTGGTGCCGGCTGCGCTCAAGCAGACGGCTCACTGAACAGCGTCCTGTGCCCGCGGCAGTGTCTTGCCGGCGCATGACGCGCTAGCAAGAACAATTGCCGGTCCCAAACCGGCATCACTGGAGACGGGCATGGATCTCAACTACTCGGCGGCCGACGATGCCTTCCGCGCGGAAGTGCGCGCCTGGCTGGAGGCCAATCTGCCGGCCGACATCAGCAGCAAGATTCTCAACCATCGCCGCCCCAGCCGCGACGACCTGGTGCGCTGGCACAAGCTGCTGGCCGGCCGCGGCTGGTCCGCGCCGCACTGGCCCGTGGAATATGGCGGCACCGGCTGGAATGCCACCCAGCGCCATATCTGGGACGAGGAAAATGCCCGCGTCGGCGCGCCCGGCGTGCTGCCCTTCGGCGTGGCGATGGTCGCGCCCGTGATCATGAAGTACGGCAGCGAAGCGCAGAAGCAGTACTACCTGCCGCGCATCCTGGACTGCACCGACTGGTGGTGCCAGGGCTATTCCGAGCCGGGCTCGGGCTCCGACCTGGCCTCGCTCAAGACCCGGGCCGAGCTGACCGCCGACGGCAAGCACTACGTCGTCAACGGCCAGAAGACCTGGACCACGCTCGGCCAGCACGCCGACATGATCTTCTGCCTGGTGCGCACCGATCCCGAAGCCAAGAAGCAGGAGGGCATCTCGTTCCTGCTGATCGACATGAAGACGCCGGGCATCACCGTGCGCCCGATCATCATGCTCGACGAAGAGCACGAAGTGAACGAGGTGTTCTTCGACAACGTGCAGGTGCCGGTGGAAAACCGCGTCGGCGAAGAGAACCGCGGCTGGACTTACGCCAAGTACCTGCTCGGCCACGAGCGCACCGGCATCGCCCGCGTGGGCAACTCCAAGCGCGAACTGGGCTTCCTCAAGCGCGTGGCGAAGCAGCAGCAGAAGAACGGCCGCCCGCTGCTCGAAGACCCGCTGTTCGGCGCCAAGGTCGCCGCGCTGGAGATCGAGCTGATGGCGCTGGAGCTGACCGTGCTGCGCGTGGTGTCGAGCGAGAGCGCCGGCAAGGGCCCCGGCCCCGAGGCCTCGATGCTCAAGATCAAGGGCACCGAGATCCAGCAGATGCTGACCGAGCTGATGGTGGAGGCCGTCGGCCCCTACGCGCAGCCGTTCGACACCGCCTACCTGGAATGCGAGCACGACCACGCGGTCACCGGCTACGACGATGCCGCGCCGCTGGCCGCCTACTACTTCAACTATCGCAAGACCTCCATCTACGGCGGGTCCAACGAAATTCAGAAGAACATCATCAGCCAGATGATCCTGGGACTGTGAGGAGACACGCGACATGAACTTCAATCTCAGCGACGAACAGAAGCAGCTGGCCGATGCCATCCACCGCTTCATCGACAAGAGCTACGACTTCGAGACCCGCAGGAAGAACATCAGGTCCGCCAGCGGCCACGGCGACGCGGCCTGGGGCGCGCTGGTCGAGCTTGGCCTGACCGCGCTGCCGGTGCCGGAAGCGCAGGGCGGCTTCTCGGGCACCGCCATCGACATGATGGTGGTGCAGCAGGAGCTGGGCCGCGGCCTGGTGGTGGAGCCGTACCTCGCCACCGTGGTCGGCGCCTGCGCGCTCAGGCTGGCCGGCGGCCAGGACGCGCTGCTGGAGCAGGTCGCCGGCGGCGAGCTGAAGCTGGCGGTGGCCTTCAACGAGCCGCACGCGCGCTACGCGCTCAACGACGTGCGCGTCACCGCCAAGGACGGCAAGCTCAACGGCCGCAAGTCCGTGGTCCTCCACGGCGCGCAGGCCGGCAAGCTCATCGTCTCGGCGCGCACCGCCGGCGCCGATGCCGACACCGGCGGCATCTCGCTGTTCCTGGTCGACCCGCGGGCCGCCGGCGTCAGCGTCACCGACTACCGCACCATCGACAACCTGCGCGCCGCCGACATCGCCTTCCAGGATGCGCCGGGCGAACTGCTGGGCACCGCCGGCGCCGCGTGGGACGTGATCGAGCAGGTCGCCGACTACGCCGCCGTGCTGCTGTGCGCGGAAGCGGTCGGCGTGATCGACGCGCTCAACGCCGCCACGCTGGAATACGCCAAGACGCGCCAGCAGTTCGGCCAGCCCATCGCGCGCTTCCAGGCGCTGCAGCACCGCATGGTGGAGATGTTCATCCACGCCGAGCAGTCGCGCTCGATCACGCTGCTGGCCGCCGCCCGCTTCGATGAGGCCAGCCCCGCCGAGCGCCGCCGCCTGGCCTCCGCCGCCAAGGCGCGCGTGGGGCAGGCGGCCCGCTCGGTCGGGCAGGAAGCGGTGCAGATCCACGGCGGCATGGGCGTGACCGACGAACTGCCGGCCGCGCACATGTTCAAGCGGCTGACGCTGATCAACACCACCTTCGGCGACGTCGACCACCACCTGGGCCGCTTCGCGGCGCAGCCCGGGTTCCTGGAAACCGCCTGATCCGGGAACATGACAGAAACCGCGCCGCAGTCCGGGCGCGGTTTTTTTTCATGCCGCGGCCACCGCCGCGCCACATGCCACAGGCCACACGCCACAGAAGGAAAAGGAGCATCCATGCCTTCCCTGTATTTCGAAGACTTCACCGTCGGCAGCAAGCGCGACCTCGGCTCGCACCTCGTGACCGAGGAAGAGATCCTCGCCTTCGCGCGCCAGTACGATCCGCAGCCCTTCCACGTCGACAAGGACGCGGCGCAGAACAGCATCTACAAGGGCCTGATCTCGAGCGGCTGGATGACCTGCTCGATCATGATGCGGCTGCTGGTGGACAACATGACTTCCAAGTCGGCCAGCATGGGCTCGCCCGGCGTGGACGAGATCCGCTGGCTCAAGCCGGTCTACGCCGGCGACACGCTGAGCGTGTCGCTGGTGGTGCTCGATGCGCGCGCGTCCACCTCCAAGCCGGACCGCGGCGTGATCCACACCCAGTGGGAAGCCACCAACCAGCGCGGCGAGCTGGTCTGCACGGTCAAGGGCATGGGCATGTACGGCCGCCGCCCGGCCTGAGGCCGTTGCCAGCCCGCCTGCATCAAGGCATCATCTGGCGGCGCCGGCCCGCGCCGCTTTCGCCATCTTCGCCACCCCGCCACCCCCGCGACAACAACAAGGAGACACCATGCGTACCATCGCTTCGCTCGAAGAACTGGAAAGCCTGCAAGGCCAGGAAGTGGCCGTCAGCGACTGGATCGAAGTCACCCAGCACCAGGTCAACCAGTTCGCCGAAGCCACCGGCGATCATCAATGGATCCACGTCGACGTGGAGCGCGCGCGCCGCGAGTCGCCGTTCGGCGGCCCGGTGGCGCACGGCTTCCTCACGCTGTCGCTGCTGCCCGCGTTCCTGCACAACGCGCTCGACATGCCCGGCGTGAAGATGGGCGTGAACTACGGCCTGAACCGCGTGCGCTTCACCGCGCCGGTGCCGGTCGGCAGCCGCCTGCGCGCGCGCGTGAAACTGCTCTCGGTGGAGCGCCTCGAGCCGCTGCCCAACGCGCCCGCGCTGGTCGGCGCCCAGTCGATCTGGGAAGTCACGGTGGAGCGCGAAGGCAGCGAGCGGCCCGTGTGCGTGGCGGAGTCGATCACGCGCCGCTACTCGTAGCGCCGGCTCGCGGCACCGACGCATAGCACCCACAGCATCGCATGGCCGGGCGCGCCTGCCGCGCCCGGCGCGTATTTCTCGCCGACGCGCGCCGCCGCCCACGCCGCGGCGGTTCGCATCGACCCCTCCCCGCACCACGAAGCCGCCGCGCCAGTCCCGTCGCCGGTTGCGCCGTTCATCCCCCCCCTGGTTCCCCACCGCCATTCGCATCCGCGGAGCGGCCGCCACGCACCACGGCGCGGCAGTCCGGCCAGCGCGCGCGGCCGCGCATGCCCCAATCTGAGTCTGGCCGCCGCCGTGCACGGAGTTGGTGCGCATACATCGCGCACAGTCGTGGTGCGCAGGGCTTTCCCCCGCCACCGGAAGCACGCCACGGCTCGCCCCGCGGCGCCCGGCGCTCATGGCACGCTAGTTGCAGATACGTTACTTGGGGTGCGTTGTTCCTTATCAAACACGAGACAATCTGGGAGCTGCAATGAAACGACGTGACATGCTGAAGCTGTCGGCGGTAGCCGCCGCGGCGCTTTTCGCAACGGCCGGGGTCAGCCCGCTGGCGATGGCGCAGTCCAAGGATCCGATCAAGGTCGGTGTCCTGCATTCGTTGTCCGGCACCATGGCCATTTCCGAAACGTCGCTCAAGGACGTGGCGCTGATGACCATCGACGAGATCAACAAGAGCGGCGGCGTGCTCGGCCGCAAGCTCGAGCCGGTGGTGGTCGATCCGGCCTCCAACTGGCCGCTGTTCGCCGAGAAGGCGCGCCAGCTCGTCACCAACGACAAGGTCGCCGTGACCTTCGGCTGCTGGACCTCGGTGTCGCGCAAGTCGGTGCTGCCGGTCTACGAGGAACTCAACGCGCTGCTGTTCTACCCGGTGCAGTATGAAGGCGAGGAGATGTCCAAGAACGTCTTCTACACCGGCGCGGCGCCCAACCAGCAGGCCATCCCCGCGGTCGAGTACCTGATGAGCAAGGAAGGCGGCGGCGCCAAGCGCTTCTTCCTGCTGGGCACCGACTACGTCTACCCGCGCACCACCAACAAGATCCTGCGCGCCTTCCTCAAGAGCAAGGGCGTGGCGGACAAGGACATCGAAGAGGTCTACACGCCGTTCGGCCACAGCGACTACCAGACCATCGTCGCCAACATCAAGAAGTTCTCGCAGGGCGGCAAGACCGCGGTGATCTCCACCATCAACGGCGACTCCAACGTGCCGTTCTACAAGGAGCTCGGCAACGCCGGCCTGAAGGCCAAGGACGTGCCGGTGGTGGCCTTCTCCGTGGGCGAGGAAGAACTGCGCGGCATCGACACCAAGCCGCTGGTCGGCCACCTGGCCGCGTGGAACTACTTCATGTCGGTCAAGAACCCGACCAACGACGCCTTCAAGAAGGAATGGGCGGCGTGGGTCAAGGCCAACAACCTGCCGGGCGGCGACAAGCGCGTGACCAACGACCCGATGGAAGCCACCTACGTCGGCATCCACATGTGGGCGCAGGCCGTGAAGAAGGCCGGCAGCACCGATCCGGACAAGGTGCGCGCGGCCATGTACGGCCAGACCTTCAAGGCCCCGGACGGCTTCACGCTGACGATGGGCGACAACCACCACCTGTACAAGCCGGTGATGATCGGCGAAGTCAAGGGCGACGGCCAGTTCACGGTGGTGTGGAAGACGCCGAAGCCGATCCGCGCGCAGCCGTGGAGCCCGTTCATCTCCGGCAACGAAGGCAAGCCGGACAAGGTGATGTAAGCCGGCGGCGCAAGCCGCCGCGCGATGCCGGCGCGAGGCGCGCTGCCTCTCCCGCCGGGCCGCGGCGCGGGGCAGGGGCGGGCCGGCAACGCGCCGCGCCGGCCCGCGCCGCCGCGCGCGGCATCGTCAGAAGGCCCGAAGGCCAGCCGGTCTGACGGCCGGCCCTTTCTTCCGCCCTGTCCGCCGGGCGGAAGCCGCCCGCATCGCTGCGCCCCCAAAGTACAAGAGACGCGACCCGAAGCGCGCAACCAGGACTCCGCCAGCCCTATGCACCGATCCTTTTCCCTTTCCGCCTTGCCCTGGCTGCGCGCCATGCTGGCCGCGCTGCTGCTGGCCGCGGCGCCGCTGTGGGCCGCGCCGCTCACGCAGGCCGACCTCAAGCCGCTGGCCGAGGACGACTTCGACGCCAAGACCGCCGCGCTGACCGCGCTGGCCAAGGCGCCGCCGGAACAGGCCGGCCCCATCCTCAAGGCGCTGCAGGACGACGCGCTGCAATACGCGCCGTCGGTCGGCATGGTGCGCCAGGACGGCGACAAGACCCTCGACGCGATCACCGGCAAGCCCGTGGCCGTGAAGGCCGACGAGCTCGAATCGCTCACGCTCAACAACAGCCTGCGCGCACTGGTGGACAGCGCCGCCAGCAGCATGCTGCTGCAGTCGCCCGACGCCACGGTGCGCGCGCAGGCCGTCGACACGCTGCTGGACCAGCCCGGCAGCGCCTCGCGCGAGACCGTGGAAGCCGCGCGCAAGGCCGAGGCCGACGCCGGCCTGCGTGCCAAGCTCGACGTGATCTGGGCCAACATCGTGCTGGCCGAAGGCAGCCGCGACGACCGCCTCGAGGCGGTCCGCATCCTCGGCCGCGACAGCAACCCGCAAAGCCGGCAGAAGCTCCAGCCGCTGGTGGAGAAGGACGCCGCCGGCAACTACCGCGAGCCCGACGCCGAACTGCGCGGCGCCGCCCAGCAGGCGCTCGACGCGCTGCGCGGCGACCAGCGCCGCGCCGAGCTGATCGGCAACCTGTTCGCCGGGCTGAGCCTGGGCAGCGTGCTGCTGCTGGCGGCACTCGGGCTGGCCATCACCTACGGCCTGATCGGCGTCATCAACATGGCGCACGGCGAATTCCTCATGATCGGCGCCTACGCCACCTACATGGTGCAGGGCGTGTTCCGCGCGCACTTCGCCGGCGCCTTCGACTGGTATCTGCTGGCGGCGCTGCCGGCCTCGTTCCTGGCCTCGGCCATCGTCGGCTTCGTGCTCGAGCGGCTGGTGCTGCGCCATCTGTACGGGCGCCCGCTGGAAACCCTGCTGGCCACCTTCGGCGTGAGCCTGCTGCTGATGCAGGCGGTGCGCACGCTGTTCGGCGCGCAGAACGTGGAAGTGGCCAACCCGTCGTGGATGAGCGGCGGCATCGAATGGCTGCCGGGGCTGGTGCTGCCCTACAACCGCATGGTCATCATCGTGTTCGCGCTGGCCGTGGTGGCGGTGGCGTGGGGCGTGCTCAACCGCACGCGGCTCGGCCTGTTCGTGCGCGCCACCACGCAGAACCGCACCATGGCGGCCTGCGTGGGCGTGCGCACGTGGAAGGTGGACAGCTACGCGTTCGCGTTCGGCGCGGGCATCGCCGGGCTGGGCGGCTGCGCGCTGTCGCAGATCGGCAATGTCGGGCCGGACCTCGGCCAAGCCTACATCATCGACTCCTTCATGGTGGTGGTGCTGGGCGGCGTGGGCCAGCTGGCCGGCACCATCATCGGCGCCTTCGGCCTGGGCCTCGTCAACAAGTTCATCGAGCCGTTCTACGGCGCGGTGCTGGCCAAGATCTTCGTCCTGGTGCTGATCGTGCTCTTCATCCAGAAGCGCCCGCAGGGACTGTTCGCGCTCAAGGGGCGCAGCGCGGAGGCATGATGCAGACATCGACAAGCAATCCATCCGCAACGGGTTTCCGGCTGGCCGTGCCGGCGCGCCAGCCGCTGTTCACGCGGCGCGGCTGGTCGGCGCTGGTGGTGCTGGCGCTGATCGCCGCGGTGGGCGTGCCGGTGTGCGCGCTGCTGCTGCCAGAGGGCCATCCGCTGCACGTGTCGGCTTACGTGCTTACGCTGGTCGGCAAGATCATGTGCTTCGCGCTGGCCGCCATCGCGCTGGACCTGGTGTGGGGCTACTGCGGCATCCTCAGCCTCGGCCACGGCCTGTTCTTCGCGCTCGGCGGCTACGCGATGGGCATGTACCTGATGCGCTCGATCGGGCGCGAGGGCGTGTACAAGAGCGACCTGCCCGACTTCATGGTGTTCCTCGACTGGAAGGAGCTGCCGTGGTTCTGGCACGGCACCGGGCACCTCGGCTACGCGCTGCTGCTGGTGGTGCTGGTGCCGGGCGTGCTGGCGTGGCTGTTCGGCTTCTTCGCGTTCCGCTCGCGCATCAAGGGCGTGTACCTGTCGATCATCACGCAGGCCATGACGTACGCCGCCATGCTGCTGTTCTTCCGCAACGAGACCGGCTTCGGCGGCAACAACGGCTTCACCGACTTCAAGCGCATCGCCGGCTTCGCGGTGGCCGCGCCGCACACGCGCACCGCGCTGTTCGTGCTGACCTTCGCCGCGCTGCTGGCCGGCTTCATCGCCTGCCGCTACATCGTCACCTCCAAGCTCGGCCGCGTGGTCACGGCGGTGCGCGACGCCGAGATGCGCGTGATGTTCTCGGGCTACAACCCGCTCGGCTACAAGCTGTTCGTGTGGACCTTCTCGGCGGTGCTGTGCGGCATCGCCGGCGCGCTCTACGTGCCGCAGGTGGGCATCATCAACCCGGGCGAGATGTCGCCGGCCAACTCCATCGAGATGGCGGTGTGGGTGGCCGTGGGCGGGCGCGGCACGCTGATCGGCCCGGTCATCGGCGCCTTCCTCGTCAACGGCGCCAAGACCATGTTCACGGCGTACTTCGCCGAATACTGGCTGTTCCTGCTCGGCGCCATGTTCGTGCTGGTCACGTTGTACCTGCCGGACGGCGTGATCGGCCTGCTCAAGCGGCTGCGCGGTGAGCCGGCGCGGCGCCAGCCCGCGCAGGGCGCGGCCCCGGCGGGCGCCTCGCCCGTCGTCACCCCATCGAATGCAAGCGAGGCGGCGCCGGCCGGCGCCACCCGCAGCGGAGGCGACGCATGAACGCGGCACTCGGAAACCAACAGGCGGAAAGCGGCGACGCCACCGGCCTCGGCCGCGTGCTGGAGCCGGGCGTCATCGACGTCTCGCACGGGCCCATCCTCTACCTGGAAGACGTCACCGTGCAGTTCGACGGCTTCCGCGCGCTCAACAACCTGTCGCTGTCGATCGACCACGGCGAGCTGCGCTGCGTGATCGGCCCCAACGGCGCCGGCAAGACCACCATGATGGACGTGATTACCGGCAAGACCGGGCCGCGCAACGCCAACGTGAGCGGGCGCGTGTTCCTCGGCCAGAGCATCGACCTGATGCGCATGACCGAGCCGAAGATCGCGCAGACCGGCATCGGCCGCAAGTTCCAGAAGCCCACCGTGTTCGAGCAGCACGAGGTGTGGGAGAACCTGGAGCTGGCCATGAAGGCCGACAAGCGCTGGTGGTCGTCGCTGCGCGCGCGGCTGGGCGCCGAAGGCCATCGCCGCATCGAGGAAACGCTGGCGCTGACCGGGCTCGAGGACGAGGCCTACCGCCCCGCGGGGCTGCTCTCGCACGGGCAGAAGCAGCGCCTGGAGATCGGCATGCTGCTGATGCAGCAGCCGCAGCTGCTGCTGCTCGACGAGCCGGTGGCCGGCATGACCGACGAGGAAACCATGCAGCTCGCCGCGCTGCTCAACAGCCTGCGCGGCACCTGCTCGATGATGGTGGTGGAGCACGACATGGAGTTCGTCGCCGCGCTGGCGGGCGACACCGGCACCGTGACCGTGCTGGCCGAGGGCAGCCTGCTGGCCGAAGGCACGCTCGACGCGGTCAAGCGCGACGAGCGCGTGATCGAATCCTACCTGGGAAGATAACCATGCTGCAGGTCAACGCACTGAACCAGTTCTACGGCGGCAGCCACATCCTGCGCAACGTCAGTTTCGAGGTGCCGCAGGGCAAGCTGACCACGCTGCTGGGCCGCAACGGCGTGGGCAAGAGCACGCTGCTCAAATGCCTGATGGGCGTGGTGCCGACCAAGAGCGGCAGCATCAGCTGGGCCGGGCACGCGCTGGAGAAGAAGCCGCCCTACGAGCGCGTGGCCTCCGGGCTGGCCTACGTGCCGCAGGGCCGCGAGATCTTCCCGCGCCTGACCGTGGAAGAGAACCTGCTGATCGGCGCGGCCAGCCTCAAGCGCCCGAGCGGCGTGCCCGACCGCATCTACCAGTTGTTCCCGGTGCTGCGCAGCATGCGCGCGCGCCGCGGCGGCGACCTTTCCGGCGGGCAGCAGCAGCAACTGGCGATCGGCCGCGCGCTGATGAGCGAGCCGGAACTGCTGATCCTGGACGAGCCCACCGAAGGCATCCAGCCGTCCATCATCCAGGACATCGGCCGCGCGCTGCGGCTGCTGGTGGACGAGTTCGGCATGACCGTGCTGCTGGTGGAGCAGTACTACGAGTTCGCGCGCCACCTGGCCGACCACTACGTGGTGATGAGCCGCGGCGAGGTGGTGGCGAAGGGCGAGGGCGCGCGCATGGAAGAGGACGGGGTGCGGGAGCTGATCGCGGTGTGAGGCGGGCGGCAAGCTGCGCGCTGCGCCACCGCGATACCACTTCCAGCCGGCCGGGCCGCGCGCTATGATGCCCGCATCACGCGCGCCGCGCCGCCGGCGCCCGCTTTCCAGGTTCCCATGCGTCATCCGGATTTTCCTTCGACCGTTGCCGTGCCGCCCGCATGGGAGGCCAGCCTGCGCCTGGCGTTCGCCGCGCGCGGCGAACGCACCGCGCTGGTCGAGCGGCGCCACCGCGGCCCGCTGCTGGTGCAGAAGCCGCTCTATCCCGAAGGCGGCATCTGCCACGCGGTGATCCTGCATCCGCCCGCCGGCATCGCCGGCGGCGACAGCCTGGAGATCGGCCTGGCGGCGGGTGCCGGCGCGCATGCCGTGATCGCCACGCCGGGCGCGACCAAGTGGTACAAGTCGCTCGGCCGCGCGGCGGCGCAGCGCGTCACGCTAGAACTGGATGCGGGCGCGCGGCTGGACTGGCTGCCGCAGGAGAACATCGTGTTCGACGACGCGCATGCGTGCCTGTCCACCACGCTGACGCTGGCGCCCGGCGCCAGCGCGATCGGCTGGGATGCCGTGGTGCTGGGGCGCCAGGCCAGCGGCGAGACCTGGGCGCGCGGCACGCTGCGCATGGACACGCGCATCGCGCTGGCGGGCAGCCGGCGCGCGCTGTGGCTCGAAAGCGCGCGGCTCGACGCCGGCTCGGCGCTGCGCCGCGCGCCGGCCGGGCTGGACGGGCTCAACGTCATGGCCACGCTGTGGGCGGTGGGCGAGGGCGCCACGCCGGCGCTGGCCGAGGCGCTGGCGGAAACGCTGCCGTACCGCGCCGACCTGCGCGCCGGCGTGACGCGCCTCGAGCAGGACAGCCACGCCATGCTGCTGCTGCGCGTGCTGGGCGCGCGCATGGAAGACGTGCGCGCGCTGATGGTGCGGGCGTGGAGCGCGCTGCGCGAGCCCATCCACGGCGTGCCGGCGCGGCCGCTGCGCCTGTGGGCGACATGAGGGTCCGGCGCGGCGCCGGCACGGACAACAACGAAACAACGGGAATGCCGAGATGGAACTGACTCCGCGAGAGAAAGACAAGCTGCTGATCTTCACCGCCGCGCTGCTGGCCGAGCGCCGCCGCGCGCGCGGGCTCAAGCTCAACTACCCGGAAGCGGTGGCGCTCATCACCGCCGCCATCATGGAAGGCGCGCGCGACGGCCGCACCGTGGCCGAGCTGATGCACGAAGGCACCACCGTGCTGACGCGCGAGGACGTGATGGACGGCGTGGCCGAGCTGATCCCCGAGATCCAGGTCGAAGCCACCTTCCCGGACGGCACCAAGCTGGTCACGGTGCATCACCCGATCGTCTGAGGCGAGCCACGCCGAACCCTGCCGCATCCTGTCCAACAAGAAAATACGAGGCATCAAGACATGAACCGTTCCACCCGCGCGCGCGCCATCGTCGGCGCCTCCCTGGCGCTGGCCAGCGCCGCCGCCATCGCCCATCCCGGCCACGATGCCGCCACCGTCGGCGCCAGCCTGTGGGCCGGCCTGCTGCATCCGTTCACCGGCATGGACCACCTGCTGGCGATGACCGGCGTGGGCGTGTGGAGCGCGCTGGGCGCGCGCTCGCCGCGCGAGGCGCTGCGCATGCCGTTCGTGTTCGTCGCGCTGATGCTGGCCGGCGCCGCGCTCGGGCTGGCGGGGGCGGGGCTGCCGCTGGTGGAGCCGATGATCGCCGCCTCGCTGCTGGTGATCGGCCTGCTGGTGGCGCTGCACGCCAGGCTGCCGGCGTGGGCCGGCATGGCCATCGTCGGCGGCTTCGCCGTGTTCCACGGCTACGCGCACGGCGCCGAGCTGCCCACCGCGGCGGGCGCGCTGCCGGCCGCGGCCGCCTACGTGGGCGGCTTCACCGTGGCGACCATGATGCTGCACCTGAGCGGCATCGGCCTGGGCCAGGCGCTGCGCCGCCACGCCGGCTGGCTGGCGCGCGTGGCCGGCGCGGGCGTGGCGCTGTACGGCGTCGGCCTGATGGTGGCCTGATGTGGCTCGATGCGGCCCGGCGCCGCTTTCGCATCGCGTTGGAAACGTCGACAAGGAACCCGACATGATTCCCGGTGAACTGATGCCCGCCGAGGGCGAGATCGAACTCAACGCGGGCCGCCAGACGGTCAGCGTGACGGTGGCCAACACCGGCGACCGGCCGGTGCAGGTCGGCTCGCACTTCCATTTCTACGAGACCAATGCCGCGCTCGACTTCGACCGCGAGGCCGCGCGCGGCTTCCGCCTGAACATCGCCGCCGGCACCGCGGTGCGCTTCGAGCCGGGCCAGAGCCGCACGGTCGAGCTGGTGGCGCTGGCCGGCGCGCGCATCGTCTACGGCTTCAACGCCAAGATCATGGGAGCGCTGTGATGAGCGTGAAAATCTCCAGGCAGGCCTATGCCGAGATGTTCGGCCCCACCACCGGCGACCGCTTGCGGCTGGCCGACACCGGGCTGGTGATCGAAGTCGAGAAGGACTTCACCATCTACGGCGAGGAAGTGAAGTTCGGCGGCGGCAAGGTGATCCGCGACGGCATGGGCCAGAGCCAGCGCATGGCGAAGGACTGCGTCGACACCGTCATCACCAACGCGCTGATCGTCGACCACTGGGGCATCGTCAAGGCCGACATCGGCCTCAAGGACGGGCGCATCGCATCCATCGGCAAGGCCGGCAACCCGGACATCCAGCCCGGCGTGACCATCGTGGTCGGCCCCGGCACCGAGGTGATCGCGGGCGAGGGCATGATCGTCACCGCCGGCGGCATCGACAGCCACATCCACTTCATCTGCCCGCAGCAGATCGAGGAAGCGCTGATGAGCGGCGTCACCACCATGATCGGCGGCGGCACCGGGCCGGCCACCGGCACCTTCGCCACCACGGTGACGCCGGGGCCGTGGTTCATGGAGCGCATGCTGCAGGCGGTGGAGGCGTACCCGATGAACATCGGCCTGCTCGGCAAGGGCAACGCCAGCCAGCCGGGGCCGCTCACCGAGCAGGTCGAGGCCGGCGCCATCGGCCTCAAGCTGCACGAGGACTGGGGCACCACGCCGGCGGCCATCGACACCTGCCTGGGCGTGGCCGACGCCACCGACACCCAGGTCGCGATCCACACCGACACGCTCAACGAGGCCGGCTTCGTCGAGGCCACGGTGGCGGCGTTCAAGGGCCGCACCATCCATACGTACCACACCGAAGGCGCCGGCGGCGGCCACGCGCCCGACATCATCAAGGTGTGCGGCGAGGCCAACGTGCTGCCGTCGTCGACCAATCCGACGCGGCCCTACACGGTCAACACGCTCGACGAGCACCTCGACATGCTGATGGTGTGCCACCACCTCGACCCGTCCATCGCCGAGGACATCGCGTTCGCCGAGAGCCGCATCCGCCGCGAGACCATCGCCGCCGAGGACATCCTGCACGACCTGGGCGCGTTCTCGATGATCTCCAGCGACTCGCAGGCGATGGGGCGCGTGGGGGAGGTCATCATCCGCACCTGGCAGACCGCGCACAAGATGGCCGCGCAGCGCGGCAAGCTGCCCGGCGACCCCAACGACGCGCGCGGCGGGCACGACAACTTCCGCGTCAAGCGCTACATCGCCAAGTACACCATCAACCCCGCGCTCACGCACGGCATCGCCCACGAAGTGGGCTCGGTCGAGGTCGGCAAGTGGGCCGACCTGGTGCTGTGGAAGCCGGCCTTCTTCGGCGTCAAGCCGAGCCTGATCCTCAAGGGCGGCATGATCGCGGCGGCGGCGATGGGCGACCCCAACGCGTCGATTCCCACGCCGCAGCCGGTGCACTACCGCCCGATGTTCGCCGCGGCCGGGCGCGCGCTGCACAAGTCGTCGCTGACCTTCGTCTCGCAGGCCGCGCTGGCCGCCGGCGTGGGCGCGCGCTACGGGCTGGAGAAAACGCTCTCGGCCGTGCGCGGCACGCGCACCGTGGGCAAGCGCGACATGGTGCACAATGACTGGCAGCCGCACGTCACGGTCGATCCCGAGACCTACCAGGTTGTCGCCGACGGCCAGTTGCTGATGTGCGAGCCGGCCACCGTGCTGCCGATGGCGCAGCGCTATTTCCTGTTCTGAATTTCCGTTTCGAGCCCGCCTTGCAGAAGATCGACAAACACCTGAGCGCCCCGCACGGCATCGCCGCCGTGCTGGTGCGCCGCGCGCCCAAGCTGGTGCTGCCCTTCGCCGAACGCAGCAAGAGCCGCCTGCGCGCCACGCTCGACAACGGCGAGGAAGTCGCCCTGTTCCTGCCGCGCGGCACCGTGCTGCGCGGCGGCGACCTGCTGGTCACGGAAGGCGGCGTGTTCGTCGAGGTGCAGGCCGCGGCGGAGTCGGTGCTGCAGGTCGGCGCGGCCGACCCGCAGGCGCTGATGCGCGCCGCCTACCACCTCGGCAACCGCCACACGCCGGTGGAAGTCGGGCGCGACTACCTGCGCCTCGAATACGACCCCGTGCTGGCCGACATGCTCGCGCGCCTGGGCGTGCGCGCCGAGCGCGCCGAACTGCCGTTCGAGCCGGAAGCGGGCGCCTACGGCGGCGGCCACAAGCACGGCCACGACGCCACCTTCGCCGAGGACTACGCGGCGGCGCAGGCGGTGTTCCACGAGCATCATGGGCACGATCACGATCACGATCACGATCATGGGCATTCGCATGGCCACGTGCACGATGCGCACTGCGGCCACGACCACAAGCATTGAGTCGGCAACAAGCGCATGAAGACCCCGCCGCTCTCCAATCGGCCCGCAGCCGGGCTCCCCTCTCCCGCTTGCGGGAGAGAGGATGGGGAAGAGGGCGGGCGCACGCCGGAGCCGGCGTTCGTGAAATCGCTGCGGGCCAACCAGACCGAGGCGGAGCGTCGTCTCTGGTACCACTTCCGCGCACATCGTTTCATGGGCCTGAAGATCCGACGCCAGAGTCAGCTCGGCCCGTTCATCGCCGACTTCGTCTGCATGGAACTGAAGCTCGTGATCGAGGCCGATGGCAGTCAGCATGGCGACGGTTCCGATGCTAGGCGAGATGCCTGGTTTCGGCGTAACGGCTTCACCGTCCTACGGTTCTGGAACAACGAGGTGCTTGGCCAGACCGACGCGGTGCTGGAACGGGTGCGCGAGGTGGCGTTGAGGCTGGGGCACGTGGATGCGCCGGCCCTCTCCCCCGGCCCCTCTCCCGCAAGCGGGAGAGGGGAGCAAACCGTTGGTTCGCGGGGGCGTGCCAACAGGACCACATCATCCCCGTCTGAGCTCCCCTCTCCCGCGCGCGGGAGAGGGGCCGGGGGAGAGGGCAAGCGCGCGCCGGAGCCGCTGCCTTCCACCATGCCTGCTGCCGTCACGAGGCCGCGATGACCCAGCTCTCCCAACTGCTCTCCCTCCTGCACTTGGCCTCGCCCGCGCTGCCGATCGGCGGTTTCAGCTATTCGCAGGGCCTGGAGGCGGCCATCGACTGCGGCCTGGTGCGCGACGCCGACAGCGCCGAGCAGTGGGTGCGCAGCAACCTGCTCGACGTGCAGGCGCAGTGCGAGGCGCCGGTGTGGCTGCTGCTGTTCCGCGCCTGGCGCGCGGGCGATGCCGGCGGCGTGGCGCAGTGGAACGACTGGTTCCTCGCCACGCGCGAGAGCGCGGAGCTGCGGCTGGAGACCGGGCAGATGGGTTGGTCGCTGGCGCGGCTGGTCGCGCAGATGGAGTGGGGCGACAATGCGCTGCGCGCGCAGCTCGCGGCACTGTCGCCGGTGTGCCTGCCCACGGCCTTCGCCGCGGCGTGCGCGGCGCTCGGCGTGGACGAGCGCGACGGGCTGGCGGCCCATTGCTTCAGCTGGGCCGAGAACCAGGTGGCCGCGGCGCTCAAGGCGGTGCCGCTTGGGCAGGTGGCCGGCCAGCACATCCTGCGGCGGCTGCACGCGGCGGTGGCGGAGACGGTCGGCGAGGCGGCGCGCCGCGCCGACGCCGAGCCGCCCGAGCTGTCGACCTTCTCGCCGATGCTGGGCCTGCTGTCGGCCCGCCACGAAACCCAGTATTCCCGGCTGTTCCGTTCCTGAGCGGCCCATCTTCACCGAGATACGATTCCCGATCATGACCCAGGCCCGTACCAAGAAGAATCCCCCGCTGCGCGTCGGCGTGGGCGGCCCCGTCGGTTCCGGCAAGACCACCTTGCTGGAGATGCTGTGCAAGGCCATGCGCGAGCGCTATGACCTGGTGGCCATCACCAACGACATCTACACCAAGGAAGACCAGCGCCTGCTGACCATCTCGGGCGCGCTGCCGGCCGAGCGCATCATGGGCGTGGAGACCGGCGGCTGCCCGCACACCGCGATCCGCGAGGACGCCTCGATCAACCTCGAGGCGGTCGACCGCATGCTGGCGAAGTTTCCCGACGCCGACATCGTCTTCATCGAATCGGGCGGCGACAACCTCGCAGCCACCTTCAGCCCGGAATTGTCGGACCTGACCATCTACGTGATCGACGTGGCCGGCGGCGAGAAGATCCCGCGCAAGGGCGGGCCCGGCATCACCAAGTCGGACCTGCTGGTGATCAACAAGACCGACCTCGCACCCTACGTCGGGGCCAACCTCGACGTGATGGAGAGCGACGCGCGCAAGATGCGCGGCGCGCGTCCGTTCGTGATGGGCAGCGTGAAGTCGGGGCAGGGGCTGGAGCAGGTGATCGCGTTCATCGAGCGCCAGGGCCTGCTGGCGGTGTAGGCTTGCCGCGCGCCGGCGGCATTTGCGCCGCCGGCCGCTTGTGGCATACTTTGCAGCCTATGCCCGTTGCCGTCTTCGCCCCTTCCTTGCCGTGCCACGCCACCGATTCCGGTGACGCCGCCGCACGCATGGGCGCAGCGCGGGCATGCCCGGCGCCTGCCGCCGTCTTCTCCTCTTCCGCTTTCTCCATCATTCGAATTATCCGGGGTCGCTGAGCTGCGGCTTTGGCTGGTGCTCGGTGGCCCGTGGTCCGTTTGACCGCGCACGCCGCCCGGCCTGCGCGCGACTTCCGATCCGATGGAGAATCCCGATGTCCGACCTTCCCGAGCTGCGCGCGCACGCCAGCTATCCCGTCCTGGCCGAGATCCAGGACGCGGCGCAGCGCCTGCGCGGCAACGTGCTGGAAACCCCCGTGTGGCGCTGGCAGACCGGCGCCGTGCGGCAGCTCGACCCGGCCACCGAAGTGTGGCTCAAGATGGAGCTGTTCCAGATCACCGGCACCTTCAAGCTGCGCGGCGCGCTCAACAGCATGGCGCGGCTCGACGCCGGCGCGCGCCGGCGCGGCGTGGTGGCGGCGAGCGCCGGCAACCACGCGATGGCGGTGGCCTATGCCGCCCGGGTGGCGGGCGTGGACGCCAAGCTGGTGATGCCGGCCGGCGCCAGCCCGGCGCGCGTGGCGGCGTGCCGCGAGTGGGGCGCGCAGGTGCTGCTGCTGCCCGACGTGCATGCCGCCTTCGCGCACGCGCAGCAACTGGCGGCGCAGGAAGGCCGCACGGTGGTCCATCCGTTCGATGGCCCGCTGATCGCGCAGGGCACGGGCACGGTGGGGCTGGAGCTGATGCGCCAGGTGGCGGGGCTGGAGGCGGTGGTGGTGCCGGTGGGCGGCGGCGGCCTGTGCGCGGGCATCGCCGCGGCGGTCAAGCAGATCAACCCGGCCTGCAAGGTCTATGGCGCGGAGCCGGCCGGCGCCGACGCCATGACGCGCAGCTTCGAGGCGGGGCGCCCGCAGGTGCTGGAGCGCGTGGACACCATTGCCGACAGCCTCGGCGCGCCCTATGCGATGGACTACAGCTTCGGCGTGTGCAGCCGTTTCGTCGACGACATGGTGCGGGTCTCGGACGAGGCTATCCGCGAGGCCATGCGCATGCTCTACCGCGACATGAAGCTGGCGACCGAGCCGGCCACCGCGGTTTCCACCGCGGCCCTGCTGGGACCGCTGCGCGAGCGGCTCGAAGGCCGCAAGGTGGCGCTGGTGCTGTGCGGGGCCAACCTCGACGCGGCGCGCTTCGCCGAGCTGCTGGCGGCCTGACGGGCATCGGGGCCGGCGCCCGCCGCATCACATCTGCTGCTGCGCCCGCGCCGCGATCACCCGCGCCACCGAGGCGATGGCATCCTGCTCGGTGTCGTTCATCAGCGCCATGTGGCGCACGGTCACGCGCTGGGCCGGCGTGATGTTGAACTCCGCGCAGCGCTGCTCGAGCACCAGCGCGCCGCCGTCGCCCTTGCCGCTGCCGAAGTTCAGCATCTCGGCCGGGTTGACGCCGAGCGTGCCGGACAGCGCGCAGATGTTGATGAGGGAGACATTGCGCACGCCGCGCTCGATGCCGCTGAGGTAGGAACGCGCCATGCCGCTTTCCAGCGCGAGTTTTTCCTGCGACCAGCCGCGCTGCCTGCGAAGTTCCGCCAGGTGCAGCCCGAAGAGCTTGAGAGGATCACCGATCATGGCTCGATTCGTGGAGAAGGACGAAGCGAGGTTAAGGGTTTGACCTCTTTGTATCGACGCCTTATAGTAGGTCTCACTATGAGTGTCGGATGCGAACGGCAGGAAAGATGCCGCAATCTGCTAGGAAAAATCCGTCAAGTGCGGCTAATTGTTAAGGGAATGTAATAGGCCGGAGCGCGGCGTTCCGCCGCGTGCCGGCTCTCCGGCGGGGCGCGCCCGGGGCAGGAGTGCCGGCCGCGCGTGTGCCCGGTCCGGCATCGCCATGATGCCCGCGGCCGGCGCGCCGGAACTTGTCCGATTGATACGGAGGCGGGTTGGCCCGCGGGGAACGCCGGCAGGGCCGGGCGCGGCCGTGCGGACCCGATCCCCGGGCAGGCGCGGCATTTGTCCATCTGGCATCCATCCAGCGGAAAGGAGGTGACATGCGTGTGTTTTCCTTGTTCGACGCGCAGGTGCGCGGCGAAATCGTGGCCGGCGCGGCGGCTTCGGCGCTGCGCGTCGGCCTGCAGGTCAGGGTGGTGCCGGAAGCCGCGGGCCTGGGCAGCAGCGGCGACTACGTCTTCCTGCGGCAGGGCGCGATGCAGCCCGGCATCGCCGCCGCGCGGGCGGAGTGGTGGGCCTGCCTGTGCGGGGCGGTCAAGGTGACGCCGGCCGGCTGCGCGCCGGTGCTGCTGTCGGCCGGCAGCGTCTATGCGATCCGCCAGGGCGAGCGCCTGCGGCTGGCGGCGCTGCAGGACAGCGTGCTGGTGCGCGCGGTGCTGGACCCGCAGGCGGTGGGGCTGGTGGGCGCCGGGCTGACCAGCAGCTTCGATGCGTTCGCGGCGGGCCAGGCGGAGCGCTGGCGCATGCAGGGCGGGGCTGGCGATGCGCAGGCGGGGCCGGCCGGCGGGCATGCGCCGCCGCGCCTGAACGCGGCCTTCGTGACGATCGCCGAGGGCGAGCCGGCCTGGGCCGAGCGGCTGCGCGCCGGCGGCCTGAACTGGGCCGCGTGCCACGAAGGCACGCTGCGCCTGCAATGGCATTCGCCGTGGCCGCATGTGGAGCGCCAGGTGGCGTACCTGCAGCCCGGCATGGTGTTCGCTCCGGACCCGGAGGAGGGCTACCGCATCGACGCCCTCGATCCCGTGGCCAGCCTGCTGTGCTGCCTGCAGGCGCCGCGGCGCGAGCCGGCCTGCGCGGGCGTGGCGGGCGTGGAGGGCGCAGGGGGCGGCGCGGCGCAGGCGGTCTCGCTGCACTGAGCCGCCGGCGCGCGCAATGACGCCGCGGGCTTCAGCGGCGCTGGTACTGCGTGGCGCCGAACAGGACTTCCCGTTCCTTGTCGTCGCGGATGGGCTTGCGCGCGCCGGCCAGCACCTCCACGCCGCGCTTGACCGCGGGGCGCTCGGCGATCTCGTTGAACCAGCGCTTCAGGTGCGGGTAGTCGTCCAGCTCCACGCCCTGGTTCTGCCAGCTGCGCAGCCACGGGAAGGTGGCGATGTCCGCCACCGTGTACATGTCGCCGGCCAGCCACGGATGCGCCGACAGGCGCTTGTCGATCACGCCGTACAGGCGGCGCGCCTCGTTGGTGTAGCGGTTGATGGCGTACTCGATCTTTTCCGGCGCGTACATGCGGAAGTGATGGGCCTGGCCCAGCATCGGGCCCACGCCGCCCATCTGGAACATCAGCCATTGCAGCGCCTCGTACTTGCCGCGCACGTCCTCGGGCAGGAACTTGCCGGTCTTGCCGGCGAGGTAGAGCAGGATCGCGCCGGACTCGAACAGCGAGATGGGCTGGCCGTCCGGGCCGTCGCTGTCGACGATGGCGGGGATCTTGTTGTTCGGGCTGATCTTGAGGAAATCGGGTTCGAACTGGTCGCCGGCGCCGATGTTGACGGCGTGGACCTTGTACTCGAGGCCGCACTCCTCGAGCATGATGTGGATCTTGTGGCCGTTGGGCGTGGGCCAGGAATAGGCGTCGATCATCGGGGAGGGGCTCCTGGGAAGGATCGCTGCGATCGCCGTGCCTGCTGCGACCGCGTGGAGGTTGGGCCGCCACCTCAACGCCGAGGTGGCGAACCGCGCGATTTAAGCACAGAAGAAAAAAACGCGCAGACGAGGCTGCGCGTTTCCATTCCGGCGGCAGGGGATGCATCCCCGCCGCGGCGGCGGCGGGCTCAGAAGCCGCGCGTGACCGGCATGGAGATGTCGTCCGGGTTGATGTTCATGTGCTTGGCCAGCTCCAGCTTGGCGATGGCATTGCGGTGCACCTCGTCCGGGCCGTCGGCCAGGCGCAGCGTGCGCTGGTGCGCCCACCACGAGGCCAGCGGGAAGTCGTCGGAGACACCGGCCGCGCCGTGCACCTGGATGGCCCAGTCGATCACCTTCAGAGCCATGTTCGGCGCCACCACCTTGATCATGGCGATCTCGGCCTTGGCCACCTTGTTGCCCACGGTGTCCATCATGTAGGCGGCCTTGAGCGTGAGCAGGCGCGCCATCTCGATGTCGCAGCGGGCCTCGGCGATGCGCTCGCGCGTCACGCCCTGCGCCGCCACCGGCTTGCCGAAGGCCACGCGCTTGAGTGCGCGCTGGCACAGCAGCTCGAGCGCGCGCTCGGCCACGCCGATGCTGCGCATGCAGTGGTGGATGCGGCCCGGGCCGAGGCGGCCCTGGGCGATCTCGAAGCCGCGCCCTTCGCCGAGCAGGATGTTGGCCGCCGGCACGCGCACGTTCTTCAGCTCGATCTCCATGTGGCCGTGCGGCGCGTCGTCGTAGCCGAACACCGGCAGGAAGCGCTTGATGGTGATGCCCGGGGTGTCGGCCGGCACCACGATCATCGACTGCTGCTCATGGCGCCCGGCGTCCGGGTTGGTCTTGCCCATCACGATGTAGACCTGGCAGCGCGGGTCGCCCGCGCCCGACGACCACCACTTGGTGCCGTTGATCACGTATTCGTCGCCGTTGCGCTCGATGCTGCAACTGATGTTGGTGGCGTCCGACGAGGCCACGGCCGGCTCGGTCATCAGGAAGGCCGAGCGGATCTCGCCGCGCAGCAGCGGCTCCAGCCAGCGGTCCTTGAGCGACTCGGAGGCGTAGCGCTCCAGCGTCTCCATGTTGCCGGTGTCCGGCGCGGCGCAGTTGAACACCTCGGCCGACCAGGGCACCCGGCCCATGATCTCGCACAGCGGCGCGTATTCGAGGTTCGACAGGCCTTCCGGCGCGCGCTTGGAATGCGGCAGGAACAGGTTCCACAGGCCCGCCTCGCGCGCCAGCGGCTTGAGCTCCTCGATCACCTTGGTCGGGACCCAGGCGTTGCCGGCCTGGCGGTTGGCCTGGATTTCCGCGTAGAAGCGCTTCTCGTTCGGATAGATGTGCTTGTCGAAGAAGGCCAGCAGGCGCGCCTGCATTTCCTTGACCTTGGGGGTGTACTCGAATTCCATGTTGTCTCCTCCACCTCTGCATGAGAGCCCGGGAGCCGCTGCCGGCCCCGGCGGACGCGGTCTGCGTCGACTGGGGAGGACTCTACCGCAATCCAGATAATTAGAAAAATGAATTTTCTGGATTTGCCAGTATCAATAGGGTGCATTCCGTGCCAGAATCGGCGCCATGCAGCTCTCCCGCATCGACCTCAATCTCTTCGTCGTCTTCGACGCCATCTACAGCGAAGGCAGCATCACCGCCGCCGCGCGCCAGCTCAACCTGACGCAGCCCGCGGTGAGCCACGCGCTGGGGCGCCTGCGCACCCTGTTCGACGACCCGCTGTTCGAGCGGCGCGGGCAGGGCATGGCGCCCACGCCGCTGGCGCGCTCGCTGGCCGCCGAGGTGCGCGCCGCGCTGCAGTCGTTCGCGCGCACCTTGCAGGACACGCCGCACTTCGACCCGGCCGCCACCGTGCGCCGCTTCACCATCGGCATGCGCGACGCGCTCGAATCCACGCTGCTGCCGCCGCTGATGGCGCGCGTGACCGCGATGGCGCCGCAGGTGGAGATCGCGGCGATCCGCTTCGATAGGCGCGAGATGGAGTCCGAGCTGCTGGCCGGCACGCTCGATGCCGCCATCGACATCCTGCTGCCGGTCTCGCCCGCGATCCACCACGCGCCGTTCATGGCCGACCCGATGGTGGTGCTGGCGCGCCGCGACCATCCGCTGGTCAAGAAGGAACTGACGCTGGAGCGCTACCTGGCGGCCGAGCACGTGCATGTGTCGTCGCGCCGGCGCGGCGCCGGGCTGGAAGACCAGGCGCTGCACCGCATGGGCCTGACGCGCCGCGTGCGCCTGCGCTGCCAGCACTACGCCGCGGCCTGCCGCGTGGTGAGCTGCACCGATCTGCTGGCCACGCTGCCGCTGCGCTACGCGCGCATCGCCAACGAGCCCTACGCCAACCGGCTGCTGTCGCTGCCGTTCAAGGTGCCGTCGCTGGAACTGCACCTGTACTGGCACGCCGGCGGCGAGAACGACGGCGCCAACCGCTGGCTGCGCGAGCAGTTGCTGGCGGTGATCGCCGCGCTGGGCGGGCAGGGCGAGGCGGCGCCGGGCTGAGGCGCGCGTTTTTTCCACTTGCCTGTTTCTCCGCCTGCCTTTTCCCCGCGCGCCGTTCAGCGCGCGCCGTCGTCGATGCGCTCGATGCGCACGGTATCCGGCGGCAGCGTGCTGTCGGCCTGCACCGCGTAGGGCAGCGGCGGGCGCCGCGCCGCCGGCACCGCCT
>NZ_AQPL01000206.1:0-371 GCF_000395345.1 Cupriavidus sp. WS
CCTGCCATAAGCGCGCGGCCCAGGCGCGGACCGCTGGGCTGTCCGGCGCCGCCGCCGTGATGCGCAGGGCCAGCGGCGCGGCGCTGGCCTGCTCCGCGCCCGGCGCATCCGGGATCAGGCGCTCCAGCGCCAGTTGCGGCTCCAGCCGCAGGCCCATCGTCACCGCTTGCGCGGGCTGCGCGAGCGAGTGCACGGCCTGGTCCGACGGTGCCGCGCGCAGCGCCCAGCGATGTCCCTGCAAGGCCGGCGCCGGCGCGGGGGACGCGGCCGGCGGCACCGGGGCGATGGCGGCGGGCTGCGGCACCGAGGCGATCGCCGCCGGCGCGGGCGCGGCAATGCGCGGCGCCAGGGCCGGCGGAGCGGGCGGCACC